>JBDTCL010000038.1:0-47979 GCA_039923595.1 Antricoccus sp.
CCTGGCGCGATGTCTATCGGATCGATCACTATTTAGGCAAAGAGACTGTCCAGAATCTATTCGCATTTCGTTTTGCCAATGCTCTTTTTGAGCCCGTGTGGAATGCGCACTATGTGGATTCGGTACAAATCACGATGGCTGAGGATGGCGGTATCGGTGGCCGTGCGGCCTTTTATGACCGGACCGGAGCCGGTCGCGACGTTCTACAGAATCACCTCTTGCAGCTACTTGCATTAACCGCGATGGAAGAGCCTGTGCGGTTCATCCCGTCGGCGATTCGGACCGAGAAACTCAAGGTCCTTCGGGCAATTTCGCTGCCGTCGGATCTGTTGGGGCACGCTATCCGAGGGCAGTACGAGCAAGGCTGGCTCGCAGGCGAACGCGCGAATGGATATTTACAAGAAGACGGCGTGCCCAACGATTCTCGTACCGAGACGTATGCGGCGATTAAATTGCAAGTAGAGACACGGCGATGGGCCGGTGTTCCATTCTATTTACGTACTGGAAAACGGCTGCCTCGCCGGGTCACCGAGATAGCGCTGACTTTTAAGAAGGCACCGCATTTGCCATTTGCGCCCACCGACACCGAGGAACTTGGCCACAATCAGCTTGTCATCCGAGTTCAGCCGGACGAGGGCGTCACGCTGCGCTTTGGCTCCAAAGTTCCTGGCACCGTGATGGAGGTTCGCGACGTCGCGATGGACTTCCTTTACGGCGAAACATTTACCGAATCCAGCCCCGAAGCGTATGAGCGCTTACTTTTAGATGTGTTGCTCGGCGATGCGACCTTGTTTCCACTGAATGAGGAAGTCGAGGCGTCGTGGGCCGTGATTGACCCGCTCGAACAATACTGGGCTACCCAGGAGCCAGCGACCTACCGAGCCGGTGAGTGGGGACCGCGCGAAGCTGACGACATGCTCGCCCGCGACGGCCGCGCCTGGCGTCGGCCATAATCAGGAGGAAAATCGACATGACTACGTTGTGGAATACTACCGGTTCGGCGGTCGTAAAAGCACTCGCGGGTGAGCGACGGACGGGGGGCGCAGTGACCTCCGGCAACGCGCTCACCCTTGTCGTTGTGGTGGACGAGCAGCATATCGGCGCCGCCGAGAAAGCAGCAGCAATTGCGGCATCGCGTAACCCTTGCCGACTCTTGATCGTGGTACGCCGTGAGGTTGACCTGCCAAAGCCACGCCTAGACGCCGAAATCCTCGTCGGTGGACGACTTGGTCCTGGCGAAGCAATCGTGATGCGGATGTACGGCCGGTTAGCGCTGCACGCCGAATCGGTCACCCTGCCGCTCCTCGCCCCCGACGCACCGGTGGTGACGTGGTGGCACGGCCCACCTCCCAAGCACATCGCGAACGATCCACTGGGCGTGTTTTCGGATCGTCGGATTACCGACTGCGGCTGGATCGATGATGGCAAAACTGGACTCCTGGAGCGGGCCCGAGATTTCGCCGCCGGTGACACCGACCTCGCCTGGACCCGGACCACGTCGTGGCGCTCGGCGCTGGCTTCAACATTCGACACGGTAACCGCTAAAGCTACCCACGTGAGCGTTACCGGTGCCAGACAATCGCCTGCTGTCATGCTGCTTGCAGGATGGTTATCGTCGCGGTTGCACCTCAAATCCACCATCAAGGTGGCCACACAAAATCTGAACCTTACTGGTATCTCCGGCGTGGATATCGCCCTCGATAACGACGAGAGCATCACGTTAGTGCGGGAAAATGGCAGTGTGTTGATCTCACGCACCGGTCAGCAAGAGCAGCGAGCAACCGTCGTCGATCGTGAGCTTGGGGATCTGCTCACCGAGGAATTGCGGCGGCTGGATGCCGATGAGATCTATGCTGATGCACTCTCGGCGGCGACCGGCGTCAAAAAACTGCGTGACCGCTCATCAGATCGCACCCACGTGTGGGTTGATCCATTGGAGGGCACCTCGTGAGCGTTGAACGCATTCTGATCAATCCGGACGCGGCTGCGGTGGCTGGTGCGGCCGCTGCACGGCTGATCACTGCGATTCTTGATGCACAATCGGCGACCGGAACTGCCTCGGTGGTACTCACCGGTGGCGGTACCGGGATAGGCACCCTGCAGGCGGTTGCAGCCTCGACGGCAGCTGCGTCAGTGAACTGGTCTGCGGTCGACTTCTGGTGGGGCGACGAGCGATTCATCGCTGCCACCGATAGTGAGCGAAACGACGTGCAAGCGCACGACGCTTTACTATCCAACGTCGAGGTTGATCCGGCGCGAGTGCACCGGATGCCCGCTGCTGACGGCCAGTTCGGTGATGACCCAGATGCCGCAGCGTTCTGGTATGCCGAGCAGCTAGCGGCAGCCGCAGCCAATGGCAGATCGCCGCGCTTCGACGTCGTCATGCTGGGACTAGGCGAGGAAGGTCATACCGCTTCAATATTTCCGCACTCGGCTGCGGCGACCGACCCGCGTTCGGTTTGCGCTGTTCGAAATTGTCCCAAGCCACCGCCGACCCGGCTAACGATGACATTTGAGGTGCTAAGCCACGCTACTGATGTTTGGATGCTGACCGCGGGCAAGGCAAAATCTGAAGCAATCGCACGAGCGGCTAGCGGGGCCAATCGCGAGGAACTGCCCTGTGCGGGTCCGAAAGGGATCGAGCAGACCTTATGGATGATTGATGTCGCCGCAGCCACGCTGCTAGGACAGCGCAACTAGAAGGATGCAACGCTAACTGACCTTGAAGAGTAATCCGAGAACGACGATACAGACCAACCACAAAAGTCCGACAAAGACCGTAATGAGGTTGAGGTTTTTTTCGACCACCGACGAGCCGGACAGCTGCGAGGTCATTGAACCGCCAAACATCGAGGAGAGACCGCCGCCGCGACCGCGGTGGAGCAAAACCAAAACGATCAAGACCACGCTGAAAACGATGAGTCCGATCTCGAAGATTAGCTTCACGCTGGTTCGGCCTCCGTGCACTTAGTTGATTAATTGTCTCAAGGTTATGCCCTGAACCTGATCGTGACCGACGAAGTCCGTCACATAAGATCTCTCGCGCACATAGGATATCGCGCGCGCGACGCTCAGCTCGACCCGCCCACGCCGAGTCGAGCAATGTCATAACCGTGATAGGCCACGCTGTAGGCCACATTTCGCAGCCGCGAACCGGCTAGTAGGACCGAGCGCTCCTCGACAAGTGGCACATACACCGAGGCGGCCTGTGTCGCATTGACCAACTCCGTTGTCGCCATAGAAGAGTCTGCGGCTCCTTGTGCTTTGTCGATCACTGCGTCGATGCCTTGATCGGACAATCCGGCGAAATTACTACCCGCACTTCGGTCGGGCCGTGAATCGACAAGGCGGCTAAGGAAGTTAGTGATGCTGGGAAAATCAGCACTCCATCGGATTGTGAGAATCGAATATCCGCCGTTTGTCACTGCACCCTTTTGGCCAATAGCTTTGGAGTAATACGTTTGCGGATCGGCACCTAAAGGGGTGCTTGCGATGCCAACATCTTTCAGTGCGGTCACTATGGCCGATGCAACGCCCAGGTCAGCTGGCGAATTAGGAACAGCGATAGTCATCGGCAGGGTTCCCGGTGGCCAGCAACTCGCGATCGTCGCCGGGTCTGGCGGGGGCGGTTGCGAGCTCGGCACCACCACTGTTGGGGCAAGCTCACTTGGGTATAGCGTCTCTAACGGCATTGCCTCTATGCTGCCTCCGAGCGCTTTGACGATCGCGCCCCGATTGAGCGCGGCGGCAACTACTTGACGGCACTGAATCTTGTCAAAAGGCGGCATATAAGTCGGCAGTACGACGAGCCTGACGCGGCCGTTCGGCGCGTCGGCAGATCGCGCGGCGAGGGATTTGCTTGCACTAATCCGTCGCTCTGTGCGTGGGCTCACTCCCCCGCCGGTGATATCTAAATCTGCAGCGCCAGAGAGAACCGCTTGGTCACGTTCAATCTGGCTGCGATCTGGTTGCACAATAATCTTTGCGGGCAATGCAGTTCGCACCATATCGGTTTGTGCAGACCAACGCGGATTGCGAATGAACGTTATGCCGGTCAACGAATCGATGGATTGGATCTTGTATGGACCAGAGGATGCAGGCGACGCTGCATAGTCTTTTCCGGTATCACGGGCCTGCGGAACTGGCGCCGCCGAAGGCAGTGTCAGGACTTGCCGAAAGTCGGCATAGGGCCTGTTCAACGAAAAAATAATGGTGGCGGCATCGGGAGTCTGGATCGAAGTCAGGTCCGGCGGTGACTTACCGTACGGACCCGGGTACGGCGCCGCAGTCGTATCAAGCAGGCTCAACAGGTAAGGCGGACCACCAACTATTGTATCGGCAGCAAAGTTACGTTCGATGCCGTATTTCACGGCGGTGCTGGTGATGGGCGTGCCATCATCAAAAGTTGATCCCGGCTTGAGGGTAAAGGTCCAGGTCTTCAGATCAACACTCGGTTGCCCGGTATCCGTTGCAAGATCGGGAACCATTGATTGGTCGTCGGGTGCGCCGCCGTAGGTCACCAGCGTGCGAGTGTAAAGCCTCATCAAGTTCCAGACCCACGGCGCAGAGGAGCGAGCTGGATCGAGGCTGTCGATATTGCCGGCTGTCAACCTTAGAATCCCGCCGGCGGTCGCTGACGGCGCGAGTGGTTTGGTGAGTCCAGCGGTGCCGATATCATATTTGCCAGTCGACTCATGAACGGTGCGCCGACTTTCGCAGCCGCTCACGACCAGTGCTGCGACGATGAGCAGGATGGCCCAGCGGGCGCCGAGCCGAGATTTCGTCGTGGTCATCAGGCGGTGATTTTGGCGCTTCCGCTTGCCGTGCAGATTTTCGCGAACTGCTCGCCGTCTAGGCTCGCGCCACCCACCAACGCCCCATCGACATCAGGTTCTGCGAACAATTCCGCCGCATTATCGGCCTTTACCGAACCGCCATAGATGATCCGTATCGAATCAGCAATATCACCGGTGTATAGCTGTGCGAGGGTGTCGCGCAGCAAGCCGCAGATCTCCTGCGCATCGGCAGGTGTGGCCGTCTTTCCGGTACCGATCGCCCAGATTGGTTCGTAAGCGATAACGAGGGTGCGCGCCTGATCAGCCAAGATACCGTCCACCGCAGCGGTCAGTTGCGCGACGCAATGCGCGCCCTGCTCCCCGGCCTCGCGGACTTCGAGACCTTCGCCGACACAAATTATTGCCACAATGCCATTCTTCAGCGCGGCTAACGCCTTGGCATTGACGGTGGCATCACTTTCAGCGTGATATTGACGGCGCTCAGAGTGACCGACTACGACGTAACTACAGCCGAGTTTGGCGAGCATCGAGCCGCTCACTTCGCCGGTATACGCGCCAGAATCGTGAACAGAGATGTCTTGCGCGCCGTATTTCACCTCAAGCTCATCGCCGTCGATCAACGTTTGTACTCCGCGGATCGAAACGAATGGTGGCAGCACCACAACTTCTGCTTGATCGAGTTCCTTCTCGCTCAGACTGAATGCGATCTTTTGCACCAGTGCGATCGCTTCGAGGTGCGTGAGGTTCATTTTCCAGTTGCCAGCAATGAGTGGCAGTCGGCCAAATTGGTGATTGTGAGCAGCCATGAATTAGTTCTCCAATACCTCAATACCCGGGAGGCGCTTGCCCTCGAGATACTCCAATGACGCGCCGCCGCCGGTAGAAATGTGAGAGAAGGCGGCCTCATCAACATCGAGCGTGCGTATCGCGGCCGCGCTGTCCCCACCGCCGACCACTGAAAAAGCAGCGCAGTTTGCGATCGCCCGCGCAACTCCCAGCGTTCCGCTGGCGAATGCTGGCATCTCGAATACGCCCATCGGACCGTTCCAGAAGATCGTCTTGGCATTGGCTATCACGGCGCTGAAATCAGCAACTGCGCGTGGCCCGATATCCAAGCCCATCTGATCATCAGGAATGTCAGCCGCGTCGACTAGAGTCGCTGGTGCCTCTGCCAGGAATTGCGGCGCACACACTACGTCGGCGGGAAGCATAATTTTGTCGCCGGCGGCCGCTAATAAATCCTTGCAGGTGCCGATCTGATCTTGTTCCAACAATGAGCCACCAACTGATCGACCCTGAGCGGCGAGAAAGGTAAAACACATTCCGCCGCCGACAAGTAGCTTGTCAACCTTGGGCAGCAAAGCTTCGATGACAGCCAACTTGTCTGAGACCTTGCTGCCGCCGAGAACGACCACATAGGGCCGGTCTGGATTCTCTGTAAGGCGCTGCAAAACATTTATTTCGGATTCAACGAGACCGCCCGCGTACGCCGGGAGCCGTTTTGCGATGTCATAAACGCTGGCTTGCTTGCGGTGTACAACCCCGAAGCCCTCTGAAACGTATGCCGCGTCCGGCCCCACCAGCGCGACCAAGTCGCTTGCGAGCGCATCACGCTCGCGATCATCCTTGCTCGTCTCGCGAGAATCGAACCGAATGTTTTCCAGGACCACAATGTCGCCGTCTTGCATTGCCGAGACTGCCGCTACGGCTTTCTCACCCACCACGTCGCCTGCCAAAACTACCGACTTGTGGATCAATTCGCTGAGCGCGGTCACGGCCACCTTTAGGCTAAAGCGTGGATCTGGTTCACCCTTTGGCCGACCAAGATGGGCCATGATAATAACCTTGGCACCGGCGTCGCTCAACTTCATGACGGTCGGCGCAGTCGCTTCAATCCGGCCGCGATCGGTGATGACATCACCGTCAAGAGGCACATTTAGATCTGCCCGCATGAGAATGTTTCGGCCCCGCACACCATCTTTGAGCAGATCGGTCAGATTCTTCATATATGTCTACTCCTTCGATACGAGCGTTCCGCGAGCCCGAACTGATCGACGCTTCGAACCGGGGACGCCCTAGTCGTTAGAGCGAGCCACCGACGACCTTGACCAGGTCTACGAGACGGTTGCTGTAGCCCCACTCGTTGTCATACCAGCCCACGACCTTGACCTGATCGCCGATGACCTTGGTAAGCCCGGAATCAAAAATGCACGATGCTGGATCAGTAACGATATCGCTTGAGACAATCGGGTCGGAGGTGTATTTGAGATAACCCTTCAACTCACCCTCGGCAGCCTTTTTCACTGCAGCATTGACTTCTTCTGCCGTCGTTACCCGGCCCACAATCACGGTGAGGTCCGTCGCAGACCCGGTGGGTATCGGAACTCGCAACGCATAACCGTCGAGCTTGCCCTTGAGTTCCGGCAGCACCAACGCAATCGCCTTCGCGGCCCCGGTCGAGGTCGGCACAATATTGATCGCCGCAGCTCTCGCGCGCCGGAGGTCTTTGTGCGGACCATCTTGTAGATTTTGGTCTTGCGTGTAGGCGTGGATCGTGGTCATCAGACCGTGTTTAATCTCGAACGCATCGTGAATGGCCTTCGCCATCGGCGCCAGACAGTTGGTGGTGCACGAAGCGTTCGACACGATGTGGTGTTTCGCGCTGTCGTAATCACGGTCATTCACGCCCATCACGATGGTGATGTCTTCGTTGCTGGCTGGAGCAGAGATGACGACCTTTTTCGCTCCGCCATCGAGATGCACCTTGGCTTTGGTCGCGTCTGTAAAGATGCCCGTTGACTCAACAACGACATCCGCGCCGACATCGCCCCAAGGAAGTTTCCCAGGATCACGCTCAGCAAAGGCCTTGAATGAATGGTCACCTGCGGTGATGTGGGTTTCGGTGGAGGTCACATCGCCATCAAAGCGACCCAAGATTGAATCGTATTTCAGCAAATGGGCCAAGGTCGCGTTATCGGTCAGATCGTTGACGGCAACAACCTCGATATCGGCGCCGCTAGCAATGACGGCGCGGTAAAAGTTCCGGCCGATCCGGCCGAAGCCGTTGATTCCCACACGAATTGTCACAGGTCTCTCCTCGATAACGACATCATTGTCTCAGTAACCGCACGCTGAGCTCAGTAATGCCCGCGTGATCTGCCAAATTCTACAGGGCCGCTATTGAGCGAGCATCTCTTCGGTGACCACAGACTCCGTATCAGCAATACCTTCATCCTCAGCACGCTTATCAGCTAGTGCGAGTAAGCGCCTGATCCGGCCAGCGACAGCATCTTTGGTCATCGGCGGATCGGCAAGCTGCCCCAGTTCTTCCAGTGAAGCCTGGCGATGCTCAACTCGCAGCCGACCGGCGAAGACGAGATGGTCCGGTACATCCTCGCCGAGGATTTCTAGCGCGCGCTGGACCCGCGCACTTGCCGCGACGGCGGCACGAACCGAGCGGCGTAGGTTCGCATCGTCGAAATTTGCCAGCCGATTGGCGCTGGAGCGGATCTCGCGACGCATCCGTCGCTCTTCCCACGCCAGCACGCTTTCGTGCGCACCGATGCGGGTCAACATGGCCGCAATCGCGTCACCATCACGAATCACCACGCGGTCAGCTCCACGCACCTCACGCGCTTTGGTGCTTACCCCGAGACGTCGAGCTGCACCAACGAGAGCTAATGCGGCCTCGTTGCCTGGACAGGTAATTTCCAGGGACGATGAACGGCCGGGCTCAGTGAGGGAGCCATGAGTCATGAACGCGCCACGCCAGGCCGACTCGCAATCGCACGTGCCACCAGCGACGACGGCCGGTGGCAGGCCGCGGACGGGCCTGCCGCGCAAGTCAATCAATCCGACCTGCCGGGCAAGATCATCGCCACCTTGGGAAATGCGAACCACAAACCGACTTCCCTTGCGCAGGTTGCCCCCGCTCATCATCTTAATTTCGCTCGGCATCCCGAAAAGATCCAAAATTTCCCTGTGCAGACGACGTGCCACCGAACCGGTATCCAGTTCTGCCTCGATCACGATTCGACCAGCCACCAGGTGCAAACCACCCGCAAGACGCAGCATGGTCGCGACTTCGGCTTTGCGGCAACAACTCTTGCGGACTGGTACTCGTGAAAGCTCTGCTTTCACATCTGCTGTCATCGCCATTATCGCCGTAACCTCCGGATATCACTAAATCTGCCGCAATCATTGTGCACCGTTTGGCAAGGACCTTCATCTCTCACGCTGAGGTTGATGTTCACCGTCGGGCGAGCGCGAGGTACGTCTCAGTTAATAACGCGGCGTACTTCGCCTGATCGTGCACGCCTGGTTGATCGTCGCGTTCGATCGAACCCACAAAGAGCGTGGCGCCGATTCGGCGGCAGGCATTGCGTAACGTCGCGACATCGCTCAGTGCATCCTCGTCTGCGATCACCGCGTCAATGCGCAGATCCGGGGCGTGATCACAAAGCGCCTGAAGCAACTCAGCGGGCGAAAAATTATCGGTTTCTCCTGGTTGCGCGGCGAGATTCAGGGCTATCACCCGCAAAGCGGACGATTGCTCGATCGCCACGCGTAATTGCGGCACCATCAGATGCGGGATCACCGAGGTAAACCATGAACCAGGTCCCAGCACGATCAGATTCGCTTCTGCGACTGCCCGGCACGCATCGTCGCACGCTGGTGGATCTGCCGGTACGAGCGTCACCGATTCGACCCGCCCCGGGGTGGTCGCGACCGCCACCTGACCACGGATCTTGCGGATGGCCCGCGGATCGGCACCATCAAGTCCGGACACATTCGCGACAATCTCAAGCGGCTGGGTCGACATCGGCAGGACTGTGCCTACCGATCCGGCGACCCGGCCCACCATTGCCAGCGCGGCGACTGGATCGTTACCGAGGACTTCAGAAAGTCCAGTGATCAGCAAATTGCCCACATTGTGGCCAGCCAAGGCGCCTTGGCCACCGAAACGATGTTGCAGAAGTTCGGCGAAAACCCGCTGCCCATCATCTGCCCCACTAAGTGCGGCAATCGCCATCCGCAAATCTCCAGGCGGGAGCATTGAGGGTAACTCCCGGCGAATGCGGCCACTGGATCCGCCATCGTCGGCCACTGTGACGACGGCGGTGATGCCTGTGGCAATCAGCCGTAACGCACTCAACGTTGCCGCGAGGCCGTGGCCGCCGCCAAGGGCCACCACGCTATCGATCACCGGATCAATCGGCGTGTTGTGAACGCTCACTCGTTGCCCAAATCGCGATGATCGATCCGGGTTTGGAACTGCGGCTTCTTCAGCCGCGCTGCGAGCGCTTCGGCCATCGCGACTGATCGGTGCTTACCGCCGGTGCAGCCAATAGCGATGGTCACATAACGCTTGCCCTCGCGCCGGTAACCCCCGCTGACGGTCCGAATGAGTGCCTCCAACTGATCGAGCGCTTGTGCTGCGCCGTCGCGCGTAAGCACATAATCGCTGACCGCTTCGTCTTTTCCAGATTGCGGACGCAGTTCGGGCTGCCAGTACGGATTGGGTAAGAATCGTGCATCAAAAACGATATCCGCATCGAGCGGTATGCCGTATTTGAATCCGAACGACATGATCGTAGCCGGTAGCGCCGCGGACGTGTCCTGGTTAAACACATCCTCAAGTCGGCGGCGCAGATCATGAACCGATAGTTGCGAGGTGTCGATGAGCACATCTGCTTTGGCGCGCGCAGGTTTCAATAGCTCCGCTTCTGCACTAATCCCATCGATGATTCGGCCGTTATCTTGCAACGGGTGGGCCCGCCGCACACTTTCGAATCGGCGAACTAGTACATCGTCAGAGGCGTCCAAAAAGACGACCTTGGGTCGCACGCCATTATTTTCCAGGATCACCAGCACGTCACTAAGACGATCAAAAAAGCTACGACTACGCACATCGGTGACGATCGCGAGTTTGCCGATTGCGCCCGAGGAATGCGAACCAAGGTCAAGAATGGTCGGAATTAACGCTGGTGGCAGATTGTCGACGACGTAGTAGCCCAAGTCTTCAAGCACCCGGGCTGCGGTTGTGCGGCCGGCACCTGATCGTCCGGTGATCAGGACTACTTCGATTGCTTCAGATTCAGCTTCCTCCGGCGATACCATGATCCTCCTTAGTCGGTGTCAATTGCGCTCGGTCGAGCAATTCCCCGGTGAGTGGATCGACGGCATTGACCTCGGGCGCGTCGTCAGCATGCAGCGCGGCATAGATCGATTCGCCGGTGCGTAGCCCGATACCGTCGACCTCAGTCAAGTCCTCAATCGTGGCCGCGCGTAATCGTCGGACGCTGCCAAATGTTGCTAACAGCGCGCGTTTGCGCGTACTGCCTAGCCCCGCAACATCATCGAGCACGCTCGCGGTCATCGCTTTCCCCCGTTTCTGACGATGGAAGGTGATCGCGAATCGATGGGCCTCATCGCGGACTCGCTGCAATAGATAGAGCGCCTCGCTATTGCGAGGCAAAATATACGGATCATCCTCACCTGGAAGCCACACTTCTTCTAGTCGCTTAGCGAGCCCGATCAACGCAATATCCGTAATCCCTAGCTCGGCTAAAGCCGCAGCTGCCGCGTTCACCTGGGGCGCGCCACCATCGACAATGAACAGATTTGGCGGATAGGCGAAGCGCTTTGGTCGACCATCAGGCTCGGCTGATTCGTCTTGTTTTGCTTGGAGGTAGCGCGCAAAGCGTCGACTCACCACTTCATGAACCGCGGCGGTGTCATCGACACCTTCGCCCTGGCGTACTTGATCTACGCCCAGTGATCGGCCGTCACGCTCAGCACCCTTGATAGTGAAACGTCGGTATTCACTTTTGCGCGCTAAACCGTCCTCGAAAACGACCATGCTGGCGACAACATTTGTCCCTTGCACGTGTGAGACATCGATGCATTCGATCCGTAGTGGTGCATCAGCAAGCGCAAGATGATCTTGCAGCTCAGCAAGCGCTGCCGAGCGAGCCGTGAGGTCGCTCGCACGCTTCAGTCGATGCTGGTTGAAGGCTTCTTTGGCATTGCGGGCGACGGTCTCATGCAATGCTTTCTTATCACCGCGCTGCGGTACTCGGATCTCTACGCGACCACCGCGCAGGCTCTCCAGTCGATTTTGATGCGCTAAGAGGTCAACGGGCAACTGTGGCACCAGTATTTCTCTCGGCACCAGATTCGCGTGGTTCGCTGCCGCATCCTGATCGTAGATCTGCAGCAGGTAGGAAGAGACGAGTTCGGCAGTTGTGACCTCCTCGACCTTGTCGACGATCCAGCCACGGCGACCGCGAACCCGACCATCTCGAACATGAAAGACCTGAACTGATGCCTCGAAATCGTCTTGCTCGATAGCCACCACATCAGCATCGGTGCCGTCTGGCAAGACGATCGCGTTCTTTTCCATTGCGCGCGTGAGAGCGTCTATGTCATCACGCAATCGGGCAGCGCGCTCGAAGTCCAAATCATCTGAGGCCGCCCGCATCTGCCGCTGCATCTTTTTTAGGTATCGATCAGTTTTGCCACTCATATAGTCGCAGAAGTCATCAACGATCTGGCGATGCTCCTCGGCGCTTACCCGTCCGATGCACGGTGCCGAACATTTGCCGATGTAACCCAATAGACAAGGCCGACCCATCTGACCATGTCGTTTGAAAACCCCGTTGGAGCACGTGCGAGCGGGAAAGACTCGAGTGAGTAGGTCAAGTGTTTCGCGAATCGCCCACGCGTGCGCGTACGGTCCGAAATACCGCACTCCTTTGCGTTTCGGGCCCCGCATCACTTGCAGTCGCGGATATTCCTCATTTAAGGTCACCGCAAGGCTCGGATAGCTCTTGTCGTCGCGGTATCGGACGTTGAAACGCGGGTCATACTCCTTGATCCACGAGTACTCAAGTTGCAGCGCTTCGACCTCGTTGTTGACGACGGTCCAGTCAACCCGCGCCCCCGCGAGAACCATTTGCTGGGTGCGTTGATGTAACGCTGAAATATCTTGAAAATATGAGGATAATCGGCTACGTAGACTGATCGCTTTGCCGACATAGATGACTCGGCCATCTTTGTCATAGAACCGATAGACACCGGGCTCGACCGGTATCGATCCCGGTTGCGGACGATAAGTCGACGGATCTGCCACGCCATAACCCTACGACGACTGCGCGACATCAGGGAGCGCCGGTTAGTCCGGTCGACCACCAAGATGACTTGGCTCGTGCGGCTGGCACCGCGTAGGTTGGTTCCTCGTGTATGACACCCGAACTCCCATAACGCCAAATAACCTACCGAACGGAATAAGCGCTGCGCAGTTGCGCCGTGAAGACCTGCCCGAAGTGCTCGCACTTGTGCACGCACGTGAAATCGCAGTGAGCGGTGAGCCGCGCGAAACGATCGGCTTCGTGGCCGAGCAACTCGATACAGATGCCGGCCGCAAACGAACCCGATCGTTGGTTTTGCGACACGACAGCGACGTCATCGCCTATGTATTCGATCATCACAATCTCAACGAGCGCTATTGGAGCGACGTCGTGATTGATCCGAGCCTCGGCAAGGATCAAGCTGCGGCACTCTGGCGATGCGCGTTGACGTGGATCGAAGCGGTGTCGTTTGACGATGCGCGGGGCCGCCAGGTTGACCACATCCGGATCGACATTAGTACGAACGGATCGGATTCTTCATCGCTGACCAACTTAGCCGCGCATGGCTTCGAACGAGTGCGGGCATTTATCGACATGCGGATCGATCTGGCTACATATGAGGCACCGGAGCCCGCGACCGAGCTAACGATACGGCTAGCCGATGTGAGCGACCGCGATGGCGCGGATGTACGCACCGTTTATGACATCGTTCAGGCGTCGTTCCAGGATCATTTCGATTGGGCAACTCGCGATTTCGATGAGTGGGTGGCGATGCGAATGTTGGGATCGCATGCACAGCTGGACAATTGGACGATCGCGATGATCGACGGCATCCCGGTCGGCGCCGCGATCCACGATGCGCATCGCGTCGAAGCGGCGCAATCGTGGTATATCGCAAATTTAGGAGTGTTACGGTCCGGACGCGGGCGCGGCGTCGCGAAGGCACTGCTGCATGATTCGTTTCGCCGAGCTCAGGCCGCAGGTTGCACCGGCGTCGAGCTCGATGTGGACGCAGAGAGTCCCACTGGCGCTACCTATCTATACGAAAGCGTCGGTATGCACCGGACCGCGACCTGGTGGGATTACCAGAAGCACTATAACGTCCTGCCGATGTCGACCTCAGGCTGATCGGCGGCCAGTAGTCGCCTTAGCTGGTTTCTTGGCCGCAATCGACCGTGTCGCTGGGCTCTTGCGAGTTGTTTTCTTTGCGGCCACTGCTAACTTTTTGCTCTCTTTTGCCGCTGCGAGTGCGGCCCGTTTGGCAGCCGCCATTTCTTTGGGGCTCATCAATTTCGGCTGCGACGGAATCTGCACCGTGCCCGGTGGCGTGCGCCGATCAAGCATGTCCTTCAAGAAAACTCCGGTATGAGCTGAGGGCATCCTCGCGATATCTTCCGGCGTCCCGACACCAACGATGGCTCCGCCGCCATCACCACCTTCAGGACCCATCTCGATCAGCCAATCCGCGGTCTTGATGACATCAAGATTGTGTTCAATCACAATGACCGAGTTGCCCTTGGTGACGAGCCCGTCGATGACGTGCAAGAGCTTGCGGATGTCTTCGAAATGCAACCCGGTGGTGGGCTCATCTAAAACATAGACCGTACGACCGGTGGACCGGCGTTGTAATTCTGAGGCCAGTTTCACCCGCTGGGCTTCGCCACCGGACAGCGTCGGAGCCGGCTGCCCGAGACGGACATAACCAAGTCCGACGTCGACGAGGGTATCCAAATGTCGTGCGATCGCTGGTATTGCGGCGAAGAACTCCGCTCCCTCCTCGATGGGCATATCGAGCACTTCGGCGATCGTCTTACCTTTGTAATGGACGTCGAGAGTTTCACGGTTATAACGAGCGCCCTTGCACACCTCGCACGGCACATAAACGTCGGGCAGGAAGTTCATCTCGATCTTGATGGTGCCGTCACCCTGACAATTTTCGCAGCGACCACCCTTGACGTTAAAGGAAAATCGCCCCGGTTGGTAGCCACGTACTTTCGCCTCAGACGTCTGGGCAAAAAGCTTGCGGACATGATCAAAGACGCCGGTATACGTCGCCGGGTTTGACCGCGGAGTCCGCCCGATCGGTGACTGGTCCACGCCAACTACCTTGTCGATCTGATCAAGCCCATCGACACGGGTATGTCGACCCGGCACAAGTCGGGCCTTGTTAGCGTGATTAGCCATCACTGAATACAAAATATCGTTGACAAGCGTCGATTTGCCCGAGCCTGAGACTCCCGTCACCGCGACCAGGCAGCCGAGCGGAAAAGTCACGTCGACTGATTTGAGGTTATTCTCGCGGGCTCCGCGAATGGTGATCTGCCGCTCGGGATTGGGAGTACGACGCAGCGCGGGCACCTCGAGTTCCCGTCGTCCAGATAGGTACTGCCCGGTAATACTGGTCTTGCTTTTCAGCAGATCCTTTACCGTGCCCGACACCACCACCTCGCCGCCGTGTTCACCTGCGCCCGGACCGATATCGACAACCCAGTCGGAGGCACGAATGGTGTCTTCATCGTGTTCGACCACGATCAGCGTGTTTCCCAGATCACGCAGCCGGATCAATGTCTCGATCAACCGATGATTATCGCGCTGGTGCAGCCCGATCGACGGCTCATCCAGGACGTATAGAACACCGACGAGACCGGAACCGATTTGAGTCGCCAGTCGAATCCGCTGCGCTTCCCCGCCAGCGAGAGTCGCAGCTGGGCGATTGAGCGAGAGGTAATCGAGACCGACATCAACGAGGAAGCCAAGCCTGGCATGCACTTCTTTAAGTACCCGCTCAGCGATCATTGCCTGCCGACGGTCTAACTTCAAGGAGCCCAGAAATTCGTTGCAATCGCCAATCGACATCGCCGTTACTTGCGCGATCGACAAGTCGCCGAGACGAACGGCAAGGATCTCGGGCTTCAGACGCGTGCCTTTGCACACCGGACACGGGACTTCACGCATGAAACCCTCATATCGTTCGCGCGACCATTCTGACTCTGTCTCGTCATGACGACGAGCCAGAAACGGCAATACTCCTTCAAAATTGGCCCAGTACGACCGCTGCCGCCCGTACCTGCTGCGAAACTTCACATGCACCTGGTCGTCGCTGCCGTGCAAAACCGTGTGCTGCACCTCGGCCGGGAGCTCCTGCCACGGGGTTTTCATCGAGAATCCCAATGAATCTGCGAGGGAGCGCAACAAGTGCTGGAAATAGTCGCTATTTTGACCACTCATTGACCAAGGCGTCACTACGCCCTCGTCAAGGGATTTTTCCGGGTCGGAGATCACCAGTTCAGGATCGACCTCCTTGCGAAAGCCAAGACCGATACATTCTGGACAAGCACCGTAGGGGCCGTTAAAGGAAAACGATCGTGGCTCCAGTTCTTCGACCGTGAGCGGGTGACCGTTCGGGCAGGCAAGACGTTCAGAGAATTTACGTTCGCGCTGCGGATCAGCTTCCGCTAAATCGACATGATCGATAACTATTAATCCCGAAGCGAGCCCGAGTGCAGTTTCCACCGAGTCAGTCAGTCGACGCTTTGCATTGGATTTGACTGCGAGTCGGTCGACAACAACCTCAATATCATGCTTCTCCTGCTTTTTGAGCGTGGGCGCCTCGACCAACGGGTAAACGGTGCCATCGATGCGCGCACGAGAGAAACCTTGCGCCTGCAGTGATGAAAACAGATCGAGGTACTCACCCTTGCGACCGCGCACGACTGGTGCGAGCACTTGAAAGCGAGTGCCATCAGGTAACTGCATAATCTGATCGACAATCTGCTGCGGCGATTGCTTGGCAATCACCTCATCGCATACCGGGCAATGCGGAATGCCGGCCCGCGAAAATAGCAATCTCAGATAGTCGTAAACCTCGGTAATTGTGCCGACGGTTGAGCGCGGATTGCGGTTGGTGGATTTTTGATCGATCGACACCGCCGGCGACAAGCCCTCGATGAAATCGACATCGGGTTTATCCATCTGACCAAGGAACTGTCGCGCATACGCGGACAGCGATTCCACATATCGCCGCTGGCCTTCGGCGAAGATGGTGTCAAAGGCGAGGCTCGATTTGCCTGATCCGGACAGGCCGGTGAAGCAGATCAAGCTGTCGCGGGGCAGATCCAAGCTGACGTCTTTTAAGTTGTGCTCGCGGGCGCCGCGAATGACAAGTCGATCCATAGTCTTGAGCGTACTGAAACCCACCGACATCGGTGCCCGATACGCTAGTGATCATGTCAACGTCATTCGCTAGGAGTGCTTCATGACCGAACCGATGTACACCAACCACATTGAGGCTGGCACGACGTCGGCCGTACTCGATGCCGGAACGCTGCACATCACCAAGGCCTCAGTCGGACCGATGGATAACAATGCGTATCTCCTGCGATGCACGGCAACTGGCGACGGGTTGCTCATCGATGCGGCAAACGAGCCCGAGCGGCTACTCGATCTGATCCATGAGCGACTTGGCAACGGGATTTTGTCGACGGTCCTCACGACGCATCAGCATGCTGATCATCGACAGGGCCTCGAGATGGTGGTTGGCGTCACCGGTGCGCAGGCTCTCGTTCATCCCGATGACGCCGCCGCCTTGGGAATTCCCACCGATCCGGTGCGCCACGGTGATCAGGTCCGGGTCGGTGACATCACATTGCAGGCGATCCATCTTCGCGGCCACACACCCGGCAGTATCGCTCTGTATTGGCGCGATCCCGAAGGGCACGGCCATCTATGGACCGGAGATTCGCTCTTTCCTGGTGGTCCAGGAAAGACCGGTTCGGCAGCAGACTTCGAATCGCTCATAACCGATTTGGAGCAACGAATCTTCGCGGAACTGCCCGACGATACGCATGTTTATCCCGGCCACGGTGATGACACCACGCTCGGTGCCGAGCGACCGCACCTACAGCAATGGCGCGAACGCGGCTGGTAACACCTCGCTCGATCACCCGCGGCTGCACCGCGAGGTCAGCAGTTTTGTGTCATACGAGCGGCAAAGTGGGTACCGCATAGCCGCTGTCGTAAGCAATGAGGAAGGTCGGCCATGACCTCTACACCGCAGAATGAATTGCCTGCAACGCCGATAAAGTCAGCGAGCGAGTTTGTCGTCGTCGCTAATCGGTTACCGGTCGATCGCGTTATCGATGCTGATGGCGAGTTGAGCTATCAACCGTCTCCTGGCGGTTTGGTCACCGCGCTCGAACCATTCATGAAGCGCAACGATGGCGCTTGGATCGGTTGGACTGGCGCGCCGGACGATGCACCCGAGGCCTTCCTGAACGACGGTATGCTGCTGCATCCGGTCGCGCTATCGAGTGAAGAGATTGATTGTTACTACGAAGGCTTTGCCAATTCAACGCTGTGGCCGATCTATCACGACGCAATCGTTCCAGCGGAGTATCGACGGAAGTGGTGGAATCATTACGAAGCGGTGAATCGTCGATTTGCCGAGGCAGCTGCCGCACGTGCCGCACCAGGTGCCTTCGTCTGGGTTCACGATTACCAATTGCAACTTGTGCCCGCGATGTTGCGGTCGCTTAGACCGGACGTCAAGATTGGATTCTTTCTGCATATTCCATTTCCACCGACTGAGCTGTTCGCTCAGCTTCCGTGGCGGATTGAGATTTTGCGGGGGTTACTCGGAGCCGATCTGATCGGATTTCAGCTTCCCGAAGGACGCAATAACTTTTGGCGCCTGTGCCGACAATTCCTCGGAATCCGGCCGCACGGCTCGGCTGTCGAGATTGATGGGCGGACTGTGCGCGCGGCAGCGTTCCCTATCTCAATTGACGTCGCGAGTTTCGCTGACCGCGCGAAGTTACCGGCGATTCAAGCGCGTGCTCAGCAAATCCGAGCTGATTTGGGAAACCCAACGAAGATTTTGCTGGGCGTCGATCGGTTGGACTACACCAAAGGCATCGGCAATCGGCTAGAAGCGTTTGAGGAGCTACTTGAGGACGGGAGTCTCACCGCGGGTAGCGTCGTGCTGATTCAAGTGGCTACACCCAGTCGCGAACGAGTCGAACAGTACCGTCTGCTGCGCGACGATATCGAGCGCCGCGTAGGCAGTATCAATGGTCGCTTCGCGCAAGTCGGCATCCCCGCCGTGCACTACATCCATCGCTCCGTGGATCGCGACGAGCTGATTGCGCTCTATCTGGCCGCAGATGTCATGGTGGTGACTGCGCTGCGAGACGGCATGAATCTGGTTGCGAAGGAATACGTAGCGACACAGGTAGCTAATCAGGGCGCACTAGTGCTCTCAGAATTCGCTGGAGCGGCGAAAGAACTATCGCAAGCATTCTTGGTTAACCCGTATGACATTGAAGGCATGAAGGCTGCCCTCATGGCCGCGTTAGGCGCACCGATCGCCGATAACAGTAGGCGGATGGCCGCTTTGCGTCGCCAAGTTCAGCGCCACGACCTTGAAAAGTGGGCCAACGACTTCGTTACCGCCATGGACTTGGGCGATACTGCCGCCGCCACCTCACCGAAGGATCCGTGACTATTTTAGGCGACCTGCAGCGCGCGCTGAGCGATCTCGCTGAGGCCCGTATGTTGCTCGTGGCCGTGGATTTCGATGGGACATTAGCGCCGATAGTGCCCACACCGATGGACGCCAGAGCGGTGCCGGGCTCGATCGAGTCACTTTGCGCCCTCGCTGCCGCGCCACAGACGGCCGCCGTAATCATTTCAGGTCGATCTCGCCAAGATCTGAGGACGCTGACTGGTGCGCCAACCGGGGTCGATCTTGTGGGCAGTCACGGAATGGAGTTTGCGACTGGGTTCGCAGTTGCGCTCACCGCAGTGCAACAACAACTTCTCGAACTGCTCAGCACGACGTCCACAGCACTCACTGACCGATTCCCTGGAATGAGCGTTGAGTGCAAGCCCGCCAGTGTGGCGGTGCATCTGCGCAATGTCGCGCCAACTCTGCGTGATCACGCGACGCAGACAGTCAATCAAGAGCTCGTAGCACTGTCCGGGGTACAGGTGACCCGTGGCAAATTCGTCATCGAGCTTGCCGTGATCGACACCGACAAGGGATCCGCGATTGACCTCCTGCGCGCCCGCGTCGGTGCAGAGGCAGTGCTTTTCATCGGTGATGACACCACCGATGAAAAGGCATTCGCACGACTAAGCGATCATGATGTCGGCCTCAAAGTTGGGCCTGGAATTACCCAAGCGCAGCTGCGCGTAGGTGATCCGCACGAGGTCGCTGCGCTGTTGAGCGAACTTGCGCGGCTGCGAGTGCACCGGTGAGGCTATGAGCGATCGTGCTCATTCGACACCTCAACTCCGACCGGCAGATATTTCGCCCACCACGACAAGATGTGCTCAAACCGCTGTCGGCGATGCCGGGGTTGCCCAGATCGACTGAGCTCGTGGCCTTCACCGGGAAAGATCAACAGTTCGGTAGGCACCTTCCGGGCCCGCAACAGGCCGTAGAGTCGCTGACCTTGCTCCAAAGGGCAGCGGTAATCGCGTTCGCTATGGATCACCATCAGCGGTGTGTTGATCTGGTCGGCAAAATCGAGCGGGCTCTTACCGATCATGTCGGAACCCACATACTCGCGGGGGAAAAAGAATCCGATATCGCTGGTGCCGACCATGGAGTCCCAGGCGTTGACCGCGCGCTCAGAGATACCCGCAGCGAACCGATCAGTGTGACCTAAAATCCAAGTTGTCATCAGGCCACCGTACGAACCACCCATGATGCCCACTCGCTGCTCATCAAGAGCTGGATCGCTGAGGCAATGTTCCAGGAATGCCATCACGTCCGCGACATCGCGATCACCCAGGGCGTCTTTAATGATTCGCCCATGATCAGACCCATATCCGCTGCCGCCACGCGGATTGCACATCACCACTGCATATCCGGCTCGGGCGTACACCTGCGGCTCGTCAAAGAAGGTCGCCGGATATTGGGCATACGGTCCCCCGTGAATTAGCAGGATGACCGGATGCGGCCCGTCGCCAACTGGTCGAAATAACCAACCGTGCACCGGATAATCATCATCTGAATGCGCAGTGATCTCCTCGGGAATGATCACCGGAGCAACCACCTGCAAACGGGCTGCGAAATCAGTTCGGACACTCAGCTCGTCGATCGTGCCGACGAACAGCTCCCCTGGTGATGTTGGTGTGGCCGCAACTGCGGCGATCGTGCCGCCCGCCGCGTCGTATCCTGCCACGCTCACATCGCCGCCCAATACCTCTCGGACATCGTTGCCGTGGTGGCATTCCAGGACTACCCGACCACGCTGCTCACGAGTTAATAGGACCCCGTCGGAATGGACAATATGACCACCCAGATGCTGCTGCCGATCACCGATCGGGACGAGTTGGTCATTTTCAATCCGGCAAAATTGCTGATTATGCGCGACGAAGTCAGTGCCGCTCTCGCCGATGTCGCTCGCGAGCAGACGGAGGCTCTGGTCAGGCCCTTGGCCATAATTTTCAACGGCCCAGCCGGTGAACGAACGCACCCGCAGATCGGTGCCGTCGTCGCGGATGCTGCAGAGCGCATTGCGCAAATCATCCTCGAACGTCGCGGTGCCTTCGGAGTCGCGGGCTGACAGGAAGCCGATGCGTTGGCCATCATCGAGCCAGTGCACCTTTGTGTCATCGCTTGGTCCGGGGCTAAGTGCGCACGCGGTTGGAAGTTCGTCAATTCCGATCGAGATGATGAATACTGTGCTTGGCCGATCCAAGATGTAGCCGACGCCGTCGGCGAGGTAGGTCGTCGTAGTGATGTGCCGTGGTGCTTCTTGCTCCGGCGCAATATCTTCCTCAGTGCCGTACCGGCCTGCCTCTGGGACCCGCGCCACAAAGGCAATCCGTTCGCCGTCCGGCGACCACTCGTATTCACTCACGCCCAGCGGCTGATCGGTGAGCGGCCGCGCATCGCCACCGTCCGAAGCCAGCAGGTGCAGTTGCGGTCGCTTTTTGTCATCTGCGCGCAGGAATGCGATAGCGGTACCGTTGGGCGAAAATTGTGCGGTGCCGTCCGAGTCGCCCCACGTCAGTCGATGCGGCTGTGCATCCCCTACCGCGATCCGCCACAAGGATCGCTGGTAGGAGTTGGATTCAGTGTCCGGCGTGCTGAGTGTGAATACAACATGCTTGCCGTCCGGACTCACAGTCGGATCGCTAGGTGTGCGCAACAGGTTGACGTCATGAGGGGCCATCCAAGTAGCTTATCGACCTCGGATCTCACCCTCGCGGTGGTTGTTTATTCCTCGTTCACATCATCCTCGACGCGATCAACTCGAGCGACATTCGCGCGTGCGGTCTCGGCACGGCTCTTCGCCAGGCTGAGCACGGTGGTGATAAGCAAGACGCCGATAATTACCCCCAGCGACAACTCAATGCCGATATGCGGAGCCCAGGTCTGACCAATCCCGCTTAACGCCTCAAAAATCAGCTTGATGCCGATGAACCCGAGAATGATCGCCAGCCCGATCGACAAGTAGACAAGCTTCTCTAGCAGCCCGCCGATCAGGAAAAATAACTGTCGCAGGCCCATCAACGCGAACGCATTCGCCGTGAAAACGATATAGGGCTCTTTGGTCAGACCAAAGATCGCGGGAATCGAGTCGAGGGCGAAGAGCAGATCGGTGGAACCGATAGCGATCATCACGATGAGCATTGGGGTCGCAAACCGCTTGCCATTGCGCTTGATGAACGACTGTGCCCCGTGATACTCATCGGTCACTGGGATGACCTTTCGGATCAGCACAATTAGCCGATTTTCCTTGAACTCTTCCTCATCATCGTCGCCCTGAAAGGCGAGTTTCCACGCGGTAAAAAGCAAAAAGAGACCGAAGATGAAGAAGACCCATTGGAATCGTGAAATCACCGCGGCACCGGCGGCAATAAATCCTGCGCGCATCACCAACGCGATCAGGATCCCGATCAGCAGCACCTTGTGTTGGTGAATTTTTGGTACCGCAAAGGTGCCCATAATGAGCACAAAAACAAACAGGTTGTCGACACTCAGTGAGTACTCGGTGATGTATCCGGCAAAGAATTCCTTGCCGTGCTTGGCATCGACCAGCAGCCACATCGCGATACCGAATGCGACCGCGAGTCCGACATAGAAGACGACCCATTTGGCGGCTTCGGAAGTCTTAACCTCATGCGGATTGCGATCGACCACGAACAGATCAATCGCCATCACGACGAGCACTCCAGCGACGGTGATGACCCACACCCACCATGGAAAAAACGGTTCGTGCGTCGTGGGATTTGTCTCGGCGAGCACATGGGACTCAGCGAGCACGGTAGGGACAAAAGTAAGCATGGAAGCCTTTCGGTTTTTGCGAGTTGCTGCCTCAACCGAAGGTCTCTTCCGCTCCTCCCCAGGAGGAACCACTGCTGCCGGGCTGCCGAAGCACACCGTGATGACGACAACTGTGCGAAGGAATACTCCCCTTCCATTCAACGGATTTCAGGTCCGCTGTTGTTATCTTATCGTAAAGCCAGAGTGGTGCGCCGCTGCCCAGCAGGTAGATTTCATTAGATGCCATCGATATTGGTCGTTCATCACACCGTTTCTCCGGCAACCGCCGAGATGCTCGATGCGGTGCTGCAGGGTCTTCAAATCGACGAACTTGCCGCGTTAAGTGTCTGTTCACGACCAGCGTTGAGCGCTTCGCCGTCTGACACGCTCGCGGCCGACGGTGTGCTATTGCTCAGCCCGGTCAATATCGGTTATATATCGGGGGCGTTAAAGCATTACTTCGACACGGTGTATTACCCGTGCCTTGAGGCTACGACCGGATTGCCATTCGGCGCAGTGCTTTCCAGCGGTCAGGACGCTTCTGGCGCCTTGCGTGCACTGAGCAGTATCACTACGGGTATGCAGTGGAAGCCCGTCGCTGAGCCGCTGGTGATCAGCGGGTCCCCTGACCGCGCCCAGCGCGAGCAACTCATGGAGCTAGCCGCAACTGTGGGCGCCTACGCCAGCGGACTGATCAGCGAGTGACACTTCAGATACCAGCTCGATCCATCGCTTTAAGTTCTTGCTTAAGGTCTTTTACTTCATCCCGGATTCGGGCAGCGAGTTCGAATTTCAGATCTCGAGCCGCGTTCAGCATTTGGTCAGAGAGCTTGCCAATGAGATCCGATAACTCCGTCCGAGGCATCGAGGCAATATTCTCCAGACGCTCCCCGCTAAGTGCAGCATCGCTATCAACAGCGCCACTGCGCGATCGGTGATCTGCGCCGCGCTTGGCCGATTTACCACGCGATTGAGCACGGCCGCTGCCGATGGAGGCGACCTCATCTTCAGCTTCGCGATAAATATCATCAAGAATGTCGATAATTTTTTTGCGCAACGGCTGCGGATCGACACCCCGCTCGAGGTTGTAAGCGATCTGTTTGTCACGTCGCCGATTGGTTTCCTCAATTGCGGTACGCATCGATGCAGTGACCGTATCGGCATACATATGGACTTGACCAGAAACGTTGCGGGCCGCTCGACCGATCGTCTGGATGAGCGAGGTTCCGGAGCGCAGAAACCCCTCTTTATCGGCATCGAGGATTGACACCAGCGACACTTCAGGGAGGTCTAGACCTTCGCGTAACAAGTTAATCCCCACCAGCACGTCGTAATCGCCCTTGCGCAACTCACGCAGCAGCTCGACGCGCCGTAGCGTGTCGACCTCGCTATGGAGGTAACGCACCCGAATCCCCAGGTTGAGCAGATAGTCAGTGAGATCTTCAGACATTTTTTTAGTCAGTGTCGTCACCAGCACGCGTTCATTACGCTCGGAACGGATCCGGATTTCATGAACCAGGTCATCGATCTGCCCTTTCGTGGGTTTGACGACCACTTCTGGGTCCACTAGTCCGGTCGGCCTGATGACTTGCTCAACGAACTCGCCGTTGCTCAGCCCTAATTCGTACTTTGCTGGCGTGGCGGACAAATAGACGGTCTGACCGACCCGTTCGCGGAACTCCTCGAACTTCAGCGGCCGGTTGTCCATCGCACTCGGTAGCCGGAAGCCATGCTCAACCAGGGTCCGCTTGCGCGACATGTCACCCTCATACATCGCACCAATTTGCGGCACCGTTGCATGCGACTCATCGAGCACCAACAAGAAATCCTCTGGGAAATAGTCCAGCAGGCACGACGGCGCGGAGCCGGTGGCACGCCCATCTAGGTGACGAGAGTAATTCTCGATGCCAGAGCAGAAGCCCACCTGACGCATCATCTCGATGTCGTAGGTGGTGCGCATCCGTAGGCGTTGTGCCTCCAGCAGTTTGCCTTGCTTTTCCATGCTCGCCAGCTGCATCTCAAGCTCAGCCTCGATACCGCGAATTGCCCGCTCGATCGAGTCGGTTCCGGCTGCGTAATGGGTCGCCGGAAAGATGAACATCTCCTCGACTTCGCGCACAATCTCACCGGTAAGCGGATGCAGGTAGTACAACCGCTCGATCTCGTCACCGAACATCTCGATCCGAACGGCGAGCTCTTCGTATGCGGGAATGACCTCAATTGTGTCCCCACGCACGCGGAAGGTGCCGCGGCTAAAGGCGATGTCGTTGCGTTGGTACTGCATATCGACCAGTTTGCGAAGCATCAGATCGCGATCAAACTGGCCTCCCACGTTCAGCCGGATACTGGAATCGATGTACTCCTGCGGCGTGCCGAGGCCGTAAATGCACGACACAGTAGCGACCACAATCACATCGCGGCGAGTGAGCAGGCTGCGGGTCGCTGAGTGCCGTAACCGTTCAACCTCCTCGTTAACCGACGAGTCCTTCTCGATATAGGTATCGGTCTGCGGGACATAGGCCTCAGGCTGGTAATAGTCGTAATAGGACACGAAATATTCGACCGCGTTGTTTGGCATCAACTCGCGAAACTCGTTAGCCAGCTGTGCTGCAAGGGTCTTATTGTGGGCCATCACCAGGGTTGGCCGCTGGAGCTTCTCAATGAGCCAGGCGGTACTGGCAGATTTGCCGGTGCCCGTGGCGCCCAGCAACACCACATTTTGCTCGCCCGCGCGGATTCGACGCTCCATGTCAGCAATCGCGGTCGGCTGATCGCCGGACGGTACGTAGTCACTGATGACTTTGAACTCGCCGGCTGTAGGGATGAGGTCTGTCTTAGCTCGCACACACACAGCGTACGACCAGCCACCGACATTGCAATTGCGATCACCTGAAAGAATCAACCCTCCCCCGCTTCACATTCGCAAACGACCTAAACACATATTGGAAGGACCTCCATGGAGATCTGGCCCGGCAAGGCCTATCCCTTAGGTGCCACGTACGACGGTGCGGGCACCAATTTTAGTATCTTCAGCGAGGCAGCTGAAAAGATCGAGCTGATCCTCTTGACCGACGATGACGACGACCACACCACGATCGTCATGCCAGAGGTCGACGGCCATGTCTGGCACTGTTATCTGCCCAGGATCAGTCCTGGCCAGGAATATGGCTACCGTGTTTATGGTCCGTACGAACCAGCCGCGGGATTACGCTGCAATCCCGCCAAGCTGTTGCTCGACCCGTACGCCAAGGCAATCAACGGACACAACGATTGGGATCCGTGTCTTTTCGGTTATGACTTTGACGATCCAACGCAACCGAATACCGCAGATTCCGCTCCCCACGCGATGCGTTCGGTGGTGATCAACCCGTTTTTTGATTGGGGCAACGACCACCATCCGCAGACTCCTTATCACTCGAGCGTGATCTACGAAGCGCACGTCAAAGGCTTGACCCAGACGCATCCAGATATTCCTGAGGAGATTCGTGGCACCTACGCCGCGGTCGCCCATCCGGTCATCATCGAACATCTGAAGAAGCTCGGTATCACGGCGCTGGAATTGATGCCGGTGCACCAGTTCGTACAAGATCAACATCTCGTCGATCAAGGCCTGACTAACTATTGGGGCTACAACACCATCGGCTTCTTTGCCCCGCAAAGCACCTATTCAGCGTCCGGTGGCACCGGCGATCAGGTGCCGGAATTCAAGGCAATGGTGCGGGCATTACACGCCGAAGGCATCGAGGTCATTCTCGACGTCGTGTACAACCACACCGCCGAGGGAAATCATCTGGGCCCGACCCTCAGTTTCCGGGGCATCGATAATGCCGCGTATTACCGGCTTTCCGAGGAAGATCGGACGTACTACGTCGATTACACCGGCACCGGAAATTCGCTCAATGTCCGGCAGCCGCACTCGCTGCAGCTGATCATGGACTCTCTTCGCTACTGGGTCACCGAAATGCATGTCGACGGCTTTCGATTCGACCTTGCTTCGACCCTCGCGCGCGAATTGCATGACGTCGATCGACTGTCGGCATTCTTTGACCTCGTCCAGCAAGATCCAGTGGTCAGCCAGGTGAAGCTCATCGCCGAACCGTGGGATATTGGCGATGGCGGCTACCAGGTAGGCAACTTTCCGCCGCTGTGGACCGAATGGAATGGCAAGTACCGAGATACGGTGCGCGATTTTTGGCGCGGCGAGCCAGCGACTCTGGGCGAATTCGCATCGCGCCTGACCGGCTCGGCAGATCTTTACGCACACAATGGTCGCCGGCCGGCGGCGAGTATCAACTTCGTGACCGTCCACGACGGGTTCACATTGCACGATCTGGTCTCCTACGAACAGAAGCGCAATGATGCCAACGGTGAAGAGAACCGCGACGGCGAAAGCCACAACCGGTCCTGGAACTCGGGAGTTGAAGGACCGACCGATGATCCTGCGGTGCGCGAGCTTCGCGCGCGCCGCAGACGAAATTTCATAGCAACCCTGATGCTCTCCCAAGGCGTGCCGATGATTTCGCACGGGGATGAGCTTGCGCGCACCCAGGGCGGAAACAACAACACGTACTGCCAGGACAACGAGATCGCCTGGATTGACTGGGCGCATATGGACGCGGACCTGGTTGAGTTCACTGCGGGACTTTCTGCCTTGCGCGCTCAGCACCCCGCTTTTCGCAGGCGGCGGTTCTTTGATGGCCATCCAGTTCCCGGTGAAAAGGGCGCTGAGGGCAACGACATCGCTTGGCTGACTCACACAGGCGAGGAGATGACCGCTGACGATTGGGATTCGGGATTCGGCAAAACCATCATGGTCTTCCTCAACGGTCAGGGCATTCGAGATACCGATGAACGCGGCCAGCCCGTTGTCGACCAGTCATTTTTAATGTGCTTCAACGGGCACGATGAAGATCTCGATTTCACGATCCCAAGTTCGGGAGATGACCTTGCTTGGCAACTGGTCGTCGATACCGCGACGGGACAATCAACACCGGCACTCGCTCCAGAGCCCGTAGGGGAAACGATCACCGTGGCAGCCCGTTCGATGGTCGTCTGCCGGGAGGCCGATCATCAAACCCAATGATCGGAAAGGCAACATCGTCCCTGCGCCCCCGCGGTCGACCTATCGGATTCAGCTCAGCGCTGACAAGCATGAAACGCTAGATGCGGCACGGGAGATATTGCCGTATTTAGCGGATCTCGGCGTCGAAACCGTGTACGTCCCGCCGGTGCTTCAATCTGCTGAAGGATCGAACCACGGCTATGACGTGGTGGACCCGACGATGGTCGATCAAGGCCGCGGCGGCGAAGACGCCTGGACGCGTTTCACCGATGCGGCGCATCGGCTCGGTTTGAAGGTGCTGCTGGACATCGTGCCCAATCATGTCGGGGTCGCCGATGTCGCAGCAAATGCGGCCTGGACGTCGGTACTTGATCGCGGGTCGTCGTCGCAGTTCTGGGACTTTTTCGATATCGACGCTTCAGTCGGCAAGTTGCGACTGCCCGCTCAGGCGTCGGGAGCGGCGCCGATCGAACATCCGAACTACATCGAGTGTGCGTGGGACGCTCCTGATACGCCGTCATACCGCCGATTCTTCAATATCAACGATTTAGCCGGGATTCGCCAGGAGCGACCGGCGGTCTACCGATGGTCGCATCGCAAAGTGCTGGAATGGGTACGTACCGGCAAGGTCGACGCACTTCGCATTGACCATGTCGATGGCTTAGCTGATCCATTGGGCTATATCAGTCAGTTGCGCCATGACCTGCCTGATACGTGGATCATCATCGAGAAGATCCTCGAACCAGGTGAACGGCTCGATCCACGATATGAGTGCCAAGGAACCACTGGCTACGACACCCTTCCCTATTTAGATCGAATCCTCATTGATCCTCGTAGCGAGCGAGTGCTGGCCGAACTCGATGCTGAGCTTGACCCCGCACGTAACATGCCTGCCGCAATGATCCTCGCTATCAAACGGGAGAAGCTTGCAAAGGTTTTCGGCCCCGAGCTGCGTCGACTCGCGCGTTGTGCGCCCGAAATCCCCGACGCGCAAGCCGCGCTGACTGAAGTTCTCGTCCAATTCGACATCTATCGCGCTACAGTGCCCTACCTCGTCGAACATCTTGATAGGGCCGTTGCTACTGCAAGTCTGGCGGCTACTCATCTGGCAGAATCGATAATCCTTCTCGGCGTTCGACTGCGCGATCCCGATGATGAACTCAGTATTCGATACCAGCAGACCACCGGACCAATGATGGGTGTCGCGATCGAAAACACGGCATTTTTTCGATGCGCCGGTCTCGTCTCCCGCGCAGAGGTTGGCGGCGCGCTCGACTGGTGGGCTTGCACACCTGCCGAACTGCACGCATTCTTTGAGTGGCAGCAATCTACGATCCCGCAGACAATGACTGCCCTATCGACTCATGACACGAAACGTGGTGAGGACACTCGGGCGCGTATTGCGGTGCTCAGTGAGTACGCAGACGAGTGGGCAGCAGATATGCGCCGCTGGTGCGCACAATCACCGCCGCCCTCCTATAACCTGGCCACTCATCTGTTGCAGGCGCTGCTGGGCGCATGGCCCGTTTCGCCAACCGACCTGAAGGAATATCTGCAGAAATCAGCCCGCGAAGCAGGCGAACAATCTTCGTGGAGCGCGGTCGACGCAGATTTTGAAGCAGCCATGTTTGACTGGATTAATCTTTTCGCGGACGGCCCACACCGGGCCGACCTAGACCGTTGGCTAGGACGAATCGAGAGCTTTGGTTGGTCCAATTCACTGACTCAGAAGCTGCTTCAACTATGTTGCCCCGGGATTCCCGATATATATCGGGGAAGTGAAGTTTGGAATGCAACATTAGTCGATCCGCTCAATCGCAAGCCAATCGATTATCAACAGCTAAGCCAGCAACTGAAGTCGATCACCGAACCCCCATTAATTGACTCCACGGGCTCAGCCAAAATGCACCTCGTACGCACGCTTTTGCAATTGCGTCGCGATCAACCACACCTGTTCGGCGGATACCGACCGATCGGCGCAACAGGCCCGCGTGCTGAACACCTAATCGGTTTTGAGCGGCGGAATCTGATCGCCATCGGCACTCGATTGCCAGCGACCCTGGTGGCCGCAGGCAACTGGGCAGACGAGCAAATCACCCTGCCAGATGGAATCTGGACGGACGCACTCACTGGCAGAACGGCGCGCGGAGCGTGCTCAGTCGCCGATCTTTTGTGCCAGTATCCGATCGCGGCTTTGGTCCGAGATGACGGCCGAACAAGCATTTAAAGGTCGATTTCTGGATTAGTTCGGCGCGGCAAGCTGGCCCTTGAGATCGGGTACGTCGAAATCCATCTGTGGGTACTGCGGATTGATATCACGCATCGTTTCGAGCAATAATCGGCTTATCGCCCAGTTGCGGTACCACTTATGATCTGCTGGGATTGAGTACCAGGGCGCACCGTCAGAGTTGCATTTGGTCAAGGCGTCGAGGTACGCCACTTGATAGTCAGCCCAATAGCCACGCTCTTTGATGTCGCCGAAATTAAACTTCCAGTGCTTATTTGGGTCATCGAGTCGGGCTATGAGCCGCTCGCGCTGCATCGAGAAAGACACGTTGAGAAAACATTTGATAATTCGGCATCCGCTCGCGGCTAAATCAGCTTCAAAGCCGTTGATGGCTTCGTAGCGAGCGGTCCATTCTGCCTCAGGAATCAGATCGTGGACCCGAACGATCAATACGTCCTCGTATTGCGAGCGATCGAAAATACCTATCGTGCCGGGCTCCGGGAGCGCCTTGGTTACTCGCCACAGAAAATCGTGAGCGAGTTCCTCCTTGGTTGGCGCCTTGAACGAACGGAGTAATAGCCCAGCAGGATTGATCAATCCAAATACATGCTCGACGATCCCACCTTTCCCCGAGGTATCCATACCTTGGAGCACGATGAGCACCCGATCAACATCGTCTGCCTGTGCCTGCGCATACAGCTTTTCTTGCAGATCTGTGAGTTCGGGGCCGTACTTCTTCATCTGCTTCTTCGTGTGCGACTTCTTGCCCGGTGCCAGCGGAGTGGCGGCCGGATGAATTTCTTGCAGGTGCGCCCGAGCATCTCCTGGATCGGGCGGAATCTGCAAAACGTCCCGCAGCGAAAAATCGTCCTTATCGTTCTTTCCCATCAACCCAGCCTAGTTGTATCAGCTCCAGACTTCGATCGGAGATTGCGACATTAGCCGGGACGAGCCTGCATCAAGGATTTCAGCTCCGTCGGCGAATGCCAAAGAAGTGGAGAAGGCGGCAGCCGCAGCCAGCAGGTTCCATGCCCTGCGATTCACCCTCGTTCGCCACGTCGCTGCATCTTCTTGAAGTGCTTCAACGGTGCGATCAGATCTGAGTTGGGTAATGAAAAAGGCCGTCGTTTCAATCGAGTGCCCACCGCGGCGCAATGAATGGGCAACTTCGGTATCGTCGCGGTCATCCCCGTCATATGCTCTTGTCCATTTTCACGAACGCGAACCGGATTCAAGATGCCGCCGCGTTCCCATCCGCGAAGCGCGGCAGGAATAATCCATATCTGTGTGCAGGACACCGATACTGAACGGAGCCGCTAAAGAAACGGCGATCGCGCAGAGTTTCCCGATACCCGCTGGAATGCCATCCACAATGCGTAGGGTTTCCCGACCTTTCAGAAGCCGACAATGCTCACGCTCGACAAGTTCAAGTGCCTAATCAATCTGGCCGGAATTCACAGCCGCCATAATCTTTCGCGCCGCACGATGTCCGGCTGCGCGCACGAATGCGATGAACGCTCGCAACGCGCCGAGTTTGAACCCTCGATAATGAAGGCAGCCGTTCTGGGTCCGCCAGGCTCGTCGGAGCACGCCCTGCTCCTCATAATTGCGAATTTCCTGCACCTTAAAACCGACATCACGAGCCAAATCAACGGGGCGCCGATGGGTTAGTTTGCGGGTTTTACTAGTTGCGCCGCGTGATCTGCGAGAAAACATCCAATCGGTGCTTTGCATCTACCGTATAAACACATGGAAACGACTGCTGCGGCGCAGCACCGCCGCACAACACCGACTGAGCCCAACTTCTCGCCGAACCACGAGGACTTACCAGAGATGCAGAGGTACCACGCCATCGAAGTTCAACTTTGCTGCAACGAATGATCCTTCCCAAGATTCGAGACCCTCGTCTGGTGACGGTGCGCCGTGGCGGTTCGCTGAGTGACGCCGATCATCACGCTCTAGCGCGCTGGGCAGCCGATTGCGCCAAGCATGTCCTCGACCTGTTTGAGCGATCCAAACCGGCAGATGCTCGCCCGCGCAACGCAATCGACGCTGCCCGCGCTTGGGCGCGCGGGGTAGCACCAATGATGGCGACCCGTGCGCTAGGTGGTCATGCCATGGGCGCGGCGCGGCCACTGAGGGGCGCCCCCCGATTCGCTGCTTACGCGGCCGGTCAGGCCGCCTGCGTGGCGCATGTTCCCGAGCATGACCTCGGTGCTGCCGCGTATTCAATCAAGGCGGTACAGGCTGCCGCCTCGGCCGATCATCGGTTTGCAGCGGGGCTTGCCGAACGCGATTGGCAGCGAAGCCAACTTCCCGAGCAGCTTCGAGAGCTGGTATTGCAGGACCAGCAGCGCAGAAACAGCATCTGCTGGAACGTTTTCGATGATTGACATCGGCCACCGCTGAGATCACCGATCAGGCAAACATTCATCGAACGCCGCTTCGACATCCTCGCTAGCTTCGGGCAAAATGATTGAGAAACAAGTCATGCGCAGAACCATCACTTGCCAGCCGTGGAAATCGATCGTGAGGACAACAAGAACATGAACTTGCCTATCGAATTCCCTATTGCGCCGATCCTGGCCAAAGCCGCGGCGACGTTACCGATGGGCGATGGCTGGCGGTATGAACCCAAGTGGGATGGCTTTCGCTGCATCGTATTTAAAGACGGCGAGGACGTGCAGCTATGTAGTCGTGGCGGCAAGCCGCTCACGCGATACTTTCCAGAAATAGTCGCGATTGCCCGCGAACAGTTGCCGGATCGTTGTGTCGTCGATGGTGAATTAGTAGTACCTATCGGAGACCGGCTGCAGTTTGAAGTGCTCCAGCAGCGTATCCATCCTGCGCAATCAAGGGTGCAAATGTTAAGCACGACCACTCCCGCCTCATACGTCATCTTCGATATTCTTGCCATCGACGATCGTGATCTTTGTCAGGATTCGCTCGCTGATCGGCTCACCGAGCTCGCGCCAATCGGTGCGCGACTCGCGCCGCCGTTCTATCTGACCCGGTCCACGACTGACCCGGTCCTGGCTAAAGAGTGGTTTTCGTTATTCGAGGGCGCTGGCCTGGACGGCGTCATCAGCAAGCCGCTCGCTTCGACATATCAGCCTGGTAAGCGAGTCTTCGCCAAGCTCAAGCATCAGCGCACCGCCGATTGTGTGGTTGCCGGCTTCCGTTGGCATAAAAGCGGACCGATCGTCGGATCGATATTGCTCGGGCTTTACGACGACGACGGTGAACTGCAGTACGTCGGCGCGACTGCGGCATTCACCATGGCACGCCGGGCAGAGCTCCTGGAAGAACTAGCCCCATATCGGACGAACGCTCTTGACTCTCACCCCTGGGCGCAATGGCAGTCACCGCAGACCGACGATCCCGAGCGGATGCCGGGCGCGGTAAGCAGGTGGAATTCGGCAAAGGACTTAAGTTGGCAACCACTGCGAGCCGAGCGCGTGATGGAAGTTCGTTATGACCAGCTTGAGGGCAGTCGATTTCGGCATTTAGCGCGATTCGAGCGATGGCGTGATGATCGAACCGCTCAATCGTGCACCTTCGAGCAATTGGACATTCCCATTCGCTTCGACTTAGCTGATGTGCTGCAGTAGCAGCTCACCAATTAGCCGGATTACGCTTGCTCGGCGCAACCCGCGGCGGCTCACCGGGCATTTTCGGGTACTCGGGCGGATACGGCAAGTCGCCCATCTGGTGATCATGCAGGTCTCGGGCAGCCTTATCTAGCAGTGCGCTCAGGTCCCCCGCTGGCGGCTGTACTGCCCACGGATCGCCAATCTGCGCGAACCGCTTCGGCAGAGTGCGGATATCGAAATCCTCCGGCATCACGTCCATAACTTCATCCCACTGCAGCGGGGCTGAGGCAGTTGCCCGAGAGTTTGGCCGCAGGGAATACGCCGAAGCCATGGTGCGATCGCGGGCCGCTTGATTGAAATCGATAAATACGCGCTCACCGCGCTCCTCCTTCCACCAGTCCATCGTCACCTCGCCAGGAAGTGCCGCAGCGACCTCACGCCCAATCACGATCACTGCCCGGCGCACCTCGACAAAGCTCCATTTCGGCGCGATGGGTGCGAATATGTGCAGACCGCGGCCCCCGCTCGTCTTTGGCATCGCGCTGAGCCCGTATTTGGCGAGCGTTTCTCGAACTACCAAGCCCACCTTCGCACAGTCGTGAAAATCGGTGCCAGGCTGCGGATCGAGATCGATTCGCAGTTGATCGGGCTGGTCCGGCTGCGCTGCAGTCACCGGCCACGGATGAAAACGCAACGTACCCAAATTCGCCGCCCAGGCCACCACGGCGAGACTGTCTGGGCAAACTTCGTCTGCTGTGCGGCCACTTGGAAAAGTGACTTGGGCAGACGGCACCCATTCCGGAGCAGTTTTCGGAATCCGCTTTTGATAAAACGCCTCGCCCTTGTCACCCATACGAGTGGTCAATCGGAAACCGTCTTGATAGCCCCCGGGCCATCGCTCTAGCGTGGTTGGCCGATGATGCAACGCAGAGCAAATACCCGGTCCGACCGCTAGGAAGTACTGGACGACATCCATCTTGGTGACGCCGAGACTCGGAAAATACACTTTGTCCGGATTCGAGATACGCACACTTTGACCATCGACGTCGATGACGGTTGCCGGGGTTGCCATAGCCCAAGGCTAGGGCAACCGATGCATAGTTACCCAATACGCTCCCAGGACGTACCGTAGAGGCATGAGTAAAAATGTAATTGGTGAACCCACCGTGGCCAAGACTGATCAAGAATGGCGCGAGCAACTCTCGCGCGAGGAGTACCAGGTGCTCCGTCAAGCTGGCACGGAGCGGCCATTCGTTGGCGAATACACCGACACCAAAACCGAAGGTGTTTACAGCTGCAGGGCGTGCGGTGCCGAAGTATTCCGGTCAGATACGAAGTTCGAGAGCCATTGCGGTTGGCCGAGCTTCTACGCCCCCACGGAGAGCGACGCCGTCATTCTCAATGAGGATCGGACGCTGGGGATGAGCCGGGTTGAGGTCCTGTGTAAGGCCTGCCATTCACATCTGGGACACGTCTTTCACGGTGAGGGTTACCAAACCCCCACCGACGATCGGTACTGCCTCAACTCCCTGAGCTTGACCTTGACGCCTAAACCGGCATAGAAACAAGCAGGAGAAATATTCTATCGAAAGTGAATCCTGCTGATGACTCGCCGTGCTGCTCTTGTTGCCCCCGTTCGCACACCCGTCGGTACCTTCGGCGGCGCCCTTAGACCCGTCGCTGTGGAGGATCTTGCCGCAACGGTAGTCAAGGAGACGGTCAAGCGCTCAGGAATCGATCCGGAACTCATCGAAGACGTGGTGTTCGCGCAGTCGTATGCCAACTCAGAAGTTCCCTGCGTCGGCCGCTGGGCGGCACTGCAAGCTGGCTTACCGACCCAGGTCCCGGGTATCCAGCTAGACCGTCGCTGCGGAGGCGGGCTGCAAGCGATCGTGACCGCGGCGATGATGATCGAAAGCGGTGCCGCCGACGTCGTGATCGCTGGCGGCGTCGAGAGCATGAGCAATATCGAGCTTTACGCCACTGGTGCGCGCTGGGGCTCGCGCGCCGGTGGCATGATGCTCAAAGATCGCCTTGATCGCGGTCGCGAGCGATCCCAGCCATCATGGCGATTCGGTGAAATCAGCGGCATGATCGAGACTGCCGAAAATTTGGCGACAAAATACGACATCACTCGTGAGCAGTCGGATGAGTATGCGGTGCAAAGTCAGCAACGTGCGGCGGCGGCGTGGGATGCGGGCCGATTCGACGACGAAGTCGTGTCGATCGACGTTCCCCAGCGTAAAGGCGATCCGATGACATTCGCCAAAGACGAGGGCGTTCGGCCGGGCACGTCGATGCAGATTTTGGGAAAGCTGCGATCTTTAGTACCCAACGGAGTGGTGACCGCTGGCAATGCGAGTCAACAAAACGATGCTGCCGCTGCCGTGCTGATCGTTGCCGAAGACAAGCTCGAGGCTCTTGGCCTGCAGCCGATGGCATTCCTGCGCGGCTGGACGGCTGTCGGCTGCGAGCCCGGAATCATGGGCATCGGACCCGTCCCTGCGGTCGCCAAGCTGATGCCGAAGATTGGTCTGACATTGGACGATATGGATCTAGTAGAACTCAACGAAGCCTTTGCGTGCCAGGTGCTTTCGGTGCTCAAAGGCTGGAATTGGTCGGACATGGACCGACTCAACGTCAACGGCGGCGGTATTTCGCTGGGTCATCCCATCGGTGCAACGGGCGTGCGGATCATGACCACGCTGCTGCACGAAATGACTCGCCGACAAGCAAAGTACGGCCTGGAGACGATGTGCATCGGGGGCGGTCAAGGCATGGCTGCGGTTTTCGAACGCAGCTAACCCCGACCGCTGGCACGCGGCTGCGATTTACGGCAGACGTTCGAGCAGATCGCCAATCTCGCGGCGAACCCCGGTGAAAAATGGTAGTTCGTCACGCACGTGCAACCGGGTTTCGCTCGCCCGCAGATCGCGCATGAGATCGACGATCCGGTGCAGCTCATCTGCTTCGAACGCGAGCAACCATTCGTAGTCCCCCAACGCGAACGCGGCGATCGTATTAGCTCGCACGTCTGGGTACGGGCGGGCGAGGGCGCCGTGCTCACGCAGGAGTTCGCGGCGCTTCTCTTCTGGCAGCACATACCAGTCGTACGAGCGCACAAATGGATAAACACAGACATACTTAAGCTGGTCGGTCCCAGAAAGGAACGCTGGGACGTGAGTCTTGTTGAACTCCGCTTGTCGATGAAGTCCGATCTGCGACCAAACCGGTTCGAGGACCTCGCCGAGAACACTGCGCCGGACCGCGGAGTACGCATCCTGCAGCGCTTCGACCGTGGGCGCATGCCACCAAATCAGAATATCCGCATCGGCACGGAAGGCAGTCACGTCGAAGATTCCGCGTACGACGAGGTCATTCTTTTTGGCTTGCGCAGCGAGAATCTTGGTGATCTCGCGCGCAGCCCGGCCGCGCGAGGCCGACATTTCGCTTAATGGATCGGCCACCTTGAAAACCGAATACATTGCGTACCGGATTGAGGCATTGATCTGATCGACTTGCGCTTCATTAAGTGGCGTTGGCTTTTCGCTCATATTTTTTATCCTCTTCCTGTTTGCATTGTGCGCACGATGTCTTCAGCTGCCGCGACGCCACTGGATATGCAGGCCGGTACGCCAATTCCACGGTACGTCGCGCCAGCAACCGCGAGTCTGTCTACCAAATTAACGGCGACGTTAATGCGAGCTATCCGAGCGCTGTGCCCCACGTTATATTGCGGCAGTCCGCCGCCCCAGCGGTGGACCAACTCAGCGTATGGATCACCAGAGATCCCTACGAGGAGAGCGAGATCACGGCGAGCGAGAGCAACTAGTTCAGCGTCCTCACGCTGCAAGAGTGCCTCCTCGCCAACGCGACCTATAGACGTGCGCACTATGGCCACACCGGAGTCATCGGTGATGTGCGGCCACTTATTGGTGACAAATGTAGCGGCCTTTACCGCTGTCTTCTCCGAAGCTGGAACTAAAAATCCACTGCCCTCGGGGATCGAATTAGCGAGATCTGTGAGCCGATATGCAAGCTGGATGACAGCCATACTTGCAGTCGGGACCTCAGCGAGCGCCCGCGCTGCAGCTGCCGATACCGACCGCAAGAGCATTGCGGTCTTCGACGGCGGTGTTGCCACTATGACGGCTTTGCTCTGGATACGCCGTGGGTCAGCACCGGTTCCGACTTCAACGTCGAACCCGGTCGCGGATCTGGTAATCGCTCGAGCGGGGCATCGCAAGTGCACCGTGGCCTGGGCAGCACATCGCACGGCCTCAGCAAGACCGGCAAGACCGCCGTCTAATGTGGTGAAGATCGCTGGATCTGTCTTACTCCGCGGTGGTCGGCGCAGTCCTTTCGCAGCCCCGCGCAGATCACCGGTTCGCAGCGCTGCTTCGTACAGTGCCGGTAATGTCGATCGCATCGAGAGCGCTTCGGCGCGGCCGGCGTACACGCCACTGAGCAGCGGTTCGACCAGTCGGTCAACGACTTCGGGGCCGTATTCGCCGCCGATGACCTCAGCGACGCTCAGATCATCGTCAACGAAGCGGCCTCCCGGTTGGCCAAATCGCGCGAAGCCGGAGTCGCTCAAGATCCCACTCGCTCGGAGGGCTTCGATGTCGGTCGGTACTCCCATCACGTGTCCGGCCGGTAATGCGTACTGCGATCCCCCGAGCGCGACAGCCGAGGAAAGGACACCCGGTGCGCGGCGGTGATCGACCAATCCGACCTCATCAATGAGATCAACAGCTTCCGGACGCGTGGTAAGCACCGCTTCGGCCCCCACATCGACGGTATAACCGCCGACCTGCGCTCGCTGCAACTTGCCGCCAACGCGATCTGAAATCTCAAGCACATGCACATCCCAATCAGGGCGCTGCTTGTGTAGTTGATAGGCGGCACTCAGACCGGCAATTCCAGCTCCAACAATGACCACATCACAGGACGCTGGGAGCGACTGATCAATCATGGCGCAGACAGTTCATGAACTAGGTCAACCACTCGGGTGATCACTTCCGGATCGGTATCTGGAAGCACTCCGTGCCCGAGATTAAAGATGTGACCCGGCGTATTAGAGCCTTCGCGAAGGATGCGCCGCACCTCGGTGTCGATAACCGTCCAGTCGGCGAATAGCAGTGCTGGATCGAGATTGCCTTGCACGGCAAACGACGGCCCGACCATCGTGGCCGCTTCATCAAGGGGCATCCGCCAGTCCACACCAATTACGTCGGCTCCTGCGGTGGCCATCGATTTGAGCAGCAACTGAGTACCAAGTCCAAAATGGATTTTCGGGACCGTATCGCCTAACGCGTCGAAGATAGCCGCTGAGTGGGGTCGGGCGAACGTTTCGTAGTCCCGCAACGACAGCGCGCCCACCCAAGAGTCAAAAAGCTGGATAGCACTCGCACCGGCCTCGATCTGCACTTGCAGAAAGGTGCTTGAGACGGCCGCCAAGCGAGATAGCAGATCGTGCCAGGCCCGCGGTTGGGACCGCATGAATGATTTGGTGCGCTCGTGATTGCGCGAGGGACCGCCTTCGATCAAGTACGAAGCAAGCGTGAACGGTGCGCCGGCAAAGCCAATGAGCGGCGTCGAACCCAGCTCCGCGACGAGGCGTCGCACAGCGGTGTCAATAAATCCGACTTGGGCGCGCTCAAGTACGGGCAAGGTCGATGCGTCAGCAGCAGACCGAATAGGAGCGGCGATGACCGGTCCGACACCCGAGCGAATTTCTAGATCGACACCCATCGCTTTGAGCGGCAACACGATGTCAGAGAACAAAATCGCCGCATCAACCCCGTGCCGGCGCACCGGTTGCAGAGTGATCTCGGTGACTAGGTCTGGGTCCATGCACGTTGCTAACATTTCGGTGCCGGCACGCAATGCTCGGTACTCCGGCAGTGAGCGGCCCGCTTGGCGCATAAACCACACGGGAGTACCGGCAGTGCTCGACCGCCGGGCGGTCTGAACGAGTGCACTTTCAGCGGGATTCACGCTGTCCATCGTGCCACGCGTCGCGCAAACAGCGGCTACGCGCCGATGATCGAGAGCCCGTGCGGCGCGCCGCGGACGTCGTTCAGGCTCGCGGTCATAGTCTCGTTTGGTGAGTATGAGCACCCCTGAACTTGACGCCACTGCCCCCGAGGATTTTCGCCGGGCCGTGGCCAGCTTGTCTGATGTCACGATTCGTCCAGAAGTCACCATCGAGACAATTCGAGCGCCCCAACGTCTCGCACCGTACTCGTGCGCCCTCGGTGGTGAAGTCACCATCGATCCGGCAAGTGATCTTGCCGACGCGACGGGCCGGCTGGTGCTGCTGCACGACCCCGACGGCGACGAGGCCTGGGACGGCACCTTGCGCTTGGTGTGTTACGTCACTGCTGCGATCGAGTCCGATATGGCTCAAGACCCGCTTCTGACCGATGCCGCGTGGTCGTGGCTCACTGAGTCACTCGATGACTTTGGGGCGTCGTATGTCGCCCTCGGGGGCACCGTCACCCATACGGCATCGACCAGGTACGGCGACCTTTCTGGGCCAGCGAGCACCACGGATCTAGAGATTCGGGCATCCTGGACCGCGACCTCTCCAGAGCTGGGTGCGCACCTTCAGGCGTGGGTGAATTTACTTGCGATTGCAGCTGGCGCCCCGCCGCCGGGCGTCAGTCTGATTAGTCAACGCGACGCATCGGTCACCTAGTGCCCGGTGAAATGTCAGGTGATCAATCGGGTTTGAGTGATCGACCCGACCAGCCGTCAGCTGATTCGTTATTCGACTCTCCAGCCGCTCCACCAGCACCTCGACCATTGCTCGAGCCCGTCGACGGGGTTCCGGTACCGCTGAGCACAGCTGCAGAAATTACCGAACTTGCCGCCGTGTTGCGCGCAGGTACCGGACCGGTCGCCCTCGACGCCGAACGAGCGTCGGGCTATCGCTACTCGGCGCGCGCACAACTGATTCAGCTCAAACGCGCAGGTGTGGGCAACGTCCTGATCGATCCGATTGCCGTGCCTGATCTCTCAGCAATAGGTGCAGCACTGCATGACGTGGAATGGGTGTTACACGCGGCTAATCAAGACCTCCCCTGCCTGGCCGAGGTTGGCATGGTGCCATCGAAATTATTCGATACCGAACTCGGTGGTCGGCTCGCCGGACTTGATCGGGTTGCCCTTGGCACGATGACCCAAGCACTACTTGGCATCTCACTCGCCAAGGGCCACGCTGCCGCGGACTGGAGCGTGCGACCGTTGCCGCAGGCCTACCTGGTGTATGCAGCACTAGATGTCGAAGTCCTCCTTGAGCTACGTGATGAGGTCGAGAAATTGCTCGATACTCAGGCCAAACTTGACTGGGCACATGCTGAATTTGAGGCGGTGCGCAACGCGCCACCGCCTGCAATACGACCGCATCGATGGCGGCGACTGAACGGACTCGGTGCGGTAAAGGATCGCCGAGGTCTCGCAGTAGCAGAGCAATTGTGGATCGCGCGCGACGAGATCGGTGAACGTTTGGATATCGCTCCAGGACGATTATTGGCCGATCGATCGATCGTCGGTGCAGCGACCGGTAAGCCTGATTCGATGGCGAAGTTACTGACCATTGACGGCTTTACTCGCCGCGGCACCATCGCCCACCGTCGCCGATGGTGGGAGGCCGTGCAGGGTGCACTTAGCCTGCCCGAGCGGGCCCTGCCCGCTCGCCGCGAGACAATAGACGACACTGGCGCACCCCCGTCGCGATGGATGTCGAAGGAGCCAGCGGTTGCCGCCCGGTTCAGCGCCTTGCGCTCAGTGGTGCTGGCGGCATCCGAAGAGCATCAGATCCCAGCAGAGAACCTCATCTCACCCGGTCTGATCCGCGGCCTCGCCTGGGATCCGCCAGTAGCGACCGACGATGCAGTTGATGTCGTTCTCATCGCTGGCGGTGCGCGCAAATGGCAGCGCGAGCTGTTGATCGAGCCGCTGGCTGCGGCGCTACAAGCGGTGGCCGACAGACCACCAGGCGCTATTGAGACATGCCAAGAGCCTGCCTAGGTTCGCGACCAGCGACAGACGCGGGCTGCGCAAAATGCGTAGCGGGACTATTGAGCAACTGATACTGGCGCCCGCGGCAACCTCACGGTCACCAGGAGTCCGCCACCATCGCGAGCGGTCGCTTCGACAGTACCTCGGTGAGCGAGCACAATCGCTCGCACGATCGATAGCCCGAGTCCGGTCCCGGAGCTCGCGGTACGATCTGCGGCGCGGCGAAACGGCGCGAAGAGCTCGTCGACCATATTTGGATCAAGTTGCTGACCGGTGTTGGATACGGACAAGATGACTTCATCCAGAGCAGTGGCCAAATGCACGTGTACTGTGCCGCCGTCCCGATTGTGGCGTACCGCGTTCTGAAGCAGATTGGTGACCACTCGCTCCAACAACTGCTCGTCACCTATCACTGGACCGCAGCTCGTGTCGGAGTCGATGGTGATTGCGTGTGCTCGCGCGTTGGAGGCAACTGTCTCAATTGCGGCCGGTAGCAATTGAGCAATGTCGCAGGGTCCGATGTCCTCCAAACCCTTCTCGATCTGAGTCTCTGCCTTCGCTAAGACCAATAGCGCCTCGACGAGCCGATCGGCGCGGACGGTCGCTGCCTTGACCACATCACCCATATCGCGTAACTCTTGCGCCGAGGCACCAGGATCAGCCATCGTCACCTCAACCTCGGTGCGCATTATGGATAACGGCGTACGCAACTCGTGACTAGCGTTGGCGACAAATCTGCGTTGGGCATCAAAGGAGCGCTCCAACCGACCAAGCATCGCATCAAACGTGTCGGCAAGATCGCGCAGCTCGTCGCGCGGGCCGAGCAATGCGATTCGCTCCTCTAGCTGTGCTCCAGCAGCGATACGGCGGGCGGCGGCGGTGACTTCGCCGACCGGACCGAGGGCTCTGGCCGCGATGGCATAACCAGCGACGCCGCCCAAAACCGCAGACAACGCAGTAATCAGCAGACCGCGCAAAAGCAGAGTTTCAGCAGCATTTCTGCGCACCGCGTCGGCGACTGCTGATCCTTCAGTCGGGCCATTCACATGACCTGGGATGGTGACGTCGATCAATTGACCGGGCGCAAATTGGAGCGCGGTTTGCAATGATGAATCCACCACTAGCATCGACATCAACACACCGAGTACACCGATCGATGCCGACAAGAATGCGCACGCTAGCGCCAGCCGCAGCCGCAGCCCTAGCCGTACGTTGCGCATGCTAGCCCTTGATGCGGTAACCCGAGCCGACGACAGTCTCGATAATGGCCGGCTCGCCGAGTTTCCGTCGAAGCGTCATCATCGTCACCCGGACGGTTGTGGTGAAAGGATCGGCATTCTCGTCCCACACTCGCTCCAGCAATTCCTCACTTGAAACGACAGCGCCATCTGAGGACATCAGCACCTCAAGAACGCCGAACTCTTTGCGAGTCAACTCCACATCCCGGCCCGAGCGGCGTACTTCGCGGCGAGAGGAATCAAGGGTCAAATCTCCGGAGGTCAATACTGGCGGTGATGCCGGATGCGATCGACGCCCTAGCGCGCGCACTCTGGCGGTTAATTCGGCGAAAGCGAACGGTTTCGCCATGTAGTCGTCGGCACCAAGGGACAGCCCTTCAACACGATCAGCGACAGTGCCGCTGGCGGTCAACATGATGACCCGCGCATTGGAGCCACTATCAGACATCCGCTTCAACAGTTCATCCCCCGGGACGCCTGGCAAATCGCGATCGAGGACGACGACGTCGTACGGCGTCAGGGCTGATTTCTCTTGGCCGTCGGTTCCGTCGTAGGCGACATCTACGGCCATCCCTTCGCGGCGCAAACCTCGAGCGACGGCATCTGCGAGTTGCCTCTCATCTTCGACTACTAACACTCGCATGGTGCCTCCTCGTTAAGCTCTCACATTTGAGTTGCGTCCACGGGATGCGGACACGTCGCGCGGCCCGTGTATACGGGCGTAACACGAGGCTATGTCCTCGGCGACCGCTTCGGCGGTAAGACCGAACTCTTTTAACACTTCTGTACGAGTTCCGTGTTCAGGAAAATCACAGGAAACACCGTATTGACGGGACGGTAGGAAGGAACCGGCGTCCGATAACGCTTGGCAAATCGCCGATCCCACACCGCCTTGCCGCAGACCGTCTTCGACTGTTGCGACGAACTGATAGCCGGAAAGCTCCTCGCACAATCCGCTCGCTACCGGCAGCACCCATCTCGGATCAATCACTGTTGCGCAGATACCGTGCATCGCCAACAGCTCTGCGGCCTCGACGCCCAGTTGCGCCATCGGCCCGACAGTGACAATCGCGACATCAGCTGCAGCGCCGCGGGTCAAAATATCGAAATCATCCGTTCGCTGAGCCGCTTCAAGGTCTGCGCTCACCGTCCCTTTAGACCAACGCAGCACCGTCGGTCCGTCGCCGGTATCGATTGCTTCGCGCAACTCTTCGCGAAGGGTCTGCGCATCTCGAGGAGCAGCAATGCGGATGCCGGGCACCGCATTGAGAATCGCCAGATCCCACACGCCATTGTGGCTCGGTCCGTCTGGGCCTGTGATGCCCGCGCGGTCGAGACAAAGAGTGACCGGTAACCGCTGCAGGGCCACGTCCATCACGAACTGGTCGAAGGCACGATTGAGGAACGTGGCATAGAGCGCTACCACCGGATGTTGGCCGCCCATAGCCAGCCCGGCAGCGGAGGTCATTGCATGCTGCTCAGCGATGCCGACGTCAAAGGTTCGTTCTGGAAACTGTTCGCTAAATGGCGCGAGGCCGCACGGATGGAGCATCGCTGCGGTAATCGCGACCACGTCGTCTCGATCGGCACCGATAGCGGCGAGCTCCTCGGCGAATACATCGGTCCACGACACACTCGGCTTCGCGAGGATCTGACCAGTCTGCGGCGAAAATGGTCCCGGACCGTGGAAGAGATCCTCCTTATGATTTTCTGCTGGCGCGTAACCAAATCCCTTGTGCGTCTTGCAATGAACGATCACCGGTCCGCCAAAATCTCGCGCCGCGCGGAGTGCAGTTTCCAAGGCGCCAATCTGGTGGCCGTCGACGGGCCCGACATATTTGATCCCAAGATCAGCGAACATGCCCTGCGGGGAAACCATGTCTTTGATGCCAGCCTTGATACCGTGCAGCGCATCGTAGACGACCGGACCGATGACCGGTGTGGAGCTAATCGCGCCGCGCATGCGACCTAACGCGTTCTCGTATTTCGGTTTTAGCCGGAGTTCGGCGAGTTTCGTGGCAATTGCGCCGATGGTCGGTGCGTATGAGCGCCCATTGTCGTTAATGACGATGACTACCGGTCGCCGCGCTGCTGCGATGTTGTTGAGCGCTTCCCAGCACATGCCTCCAGTCAGTGCTCCATCACCGACAACGGCCACGACTGGACGCGGATCGTTGCTCAGTTCGTGGGCCTTGGAAAGCCCGTCAACGTAGGACAGAGCAGCTGATGCATGTGAGTTCTCAGACCAGTCGTGGGCCGATTCGACCGGGCGCGGATAGCCAGATATGCCGCCGCGACTACGTAACTTGTCGAATCCACTTTGACGTCCGGTCAGGATTTTATGGACATATGCCTGATGGCCGACGTCAAACACGATCGGTTCATGCGGTGAGTCAAAAACGCGATGCAAAGCGATTGTCAACTCGACGACACCGAGGTTGGGCCCAAGGTGCCCACCGGTCTTGGCCACCGAACGAATCAGGAACTCCCGGATCTCGGCGGCAAGCAGCGGCAAATCTTGCTCAGAAATCCGACGTAGGTCCGATGGTGATCTCACACTCGGCAGCAGCTCCACGTGGTTCCCTTCGTTGCGGCAGTTCGGCCTCCGCGACTGTCCACTCTATGCCAATAATGCGACGCACTCGACATGATGCGTCATCGGAAACGCGTCGAAGGCTCGGATCTTTTGCAGCGCAAAGCCTAGGTCGGCGAAGATTTGGACGTCCCGTGCCAGCGCGGCTGGGTCACATGCGACATAGACAACGCAACTCGGCGCCAGCGCGGCGATTGCTGTGCAGACATCTCGTTTAGCTCCCGTGCGCGGCGGGTCGAGCACGACCACATCAAAAGCGGGCTCACCGTGGTCGGTATTGCCTTGGGCGAGCGCCTGGATACGGCTCTGATTGACCACTGAGTTGCGCAGCTCCACCTGCGGGATATCGGCTAACTGACGCTGGCCGTCAGATACTGCGCCGCTATCTGCCTCAAGGCCGAGAACGTAGCCGGTCGGTCCGACCCTGATTCCCAGTGCGGCCGCGAACAATCCCATCCCGCAATACAAGTCGAGGACTCGATCGCCTGGTCTCGGATTAGCCATCGCAAGGACGGTATCGACGAGGGCTTGCGCGGCTTGCGGGTGTACTTGCCAAAAACCGCCTGCCCGAACCTGCCAATCACGTCCCGCAGCGGTGCGCCGGGTTGATTTCGCTGAACCGGAGACGCTGTGCCATCGTCGCCGGTTGTCCATCGAGCGGACCGCACGGTCCTGGTCCAGACCCACATCAACTTCGATCGCACGCGACCCTGACCAGTCCTTGCTGAGGATCGCACCATCGGTTGCTTCGGGGACTGCAAGAAGGCAATCATCGATCGGGAGTACATCGTGGCTGCGATGTTTGCGCAGACCGGCATGCCCACCGGCGTCTACGGCGTACTGCATTCGAGTTCGCCATCGCAGATCGGGCGGCTGCAGAGGCTCAACTTCGATAGCCAGTTCGATACCGGCCAGTCGACGTAGTTGTTCACTGATTACCTCGGCCTTGAGCATCCGCGAGGTCGCGGGCGCGGCATGCTGCCAATCGCAACCACCACACAGGCCCGGACCGGCGAAACGACATGGCGGTATCACGCGACCGGCATGCGCGAGCAGGATTTCAATAGCGTCCGCGCGGCAAAATGATCCACCCGCGTCCTCGGTGACCTGGGCCCGAATCCGTTCGCCCGGCAGCGCATGCCGAACAAAAATCACCCGACCGTCATACCGGCCGACGCAGTGTCCGCCGTGAGCCACCGCGGTGACCGTGAGCTCCAGGTCACGACCGACCCAGCTTGGACCAGTTAGGGCGGCGATGACGACGCCTCACTCTGAGTCGGCCGCCGTGCCTCGGGCAGTCGCAACTGACCTGGCCGAGACCACACTGGTTCGTCGATGTCGGTCGCGGCACTCGACTCCAATTGCCACGGCACATTGGTCACCATGACGTTCGGCAAATACAACAGACGAGCCTTCAATCGCAGCGCGCTCTGATTGTGCAGCAGTTGCTCCCACCAGTGCCCGACGACGTACTCAGGAATAAACACCATGATCAGATCGCGTGGACTTTCTCGACGGATCCGCCGCACATACTCCAAGACCGGCTTGGTCACCTCGCGGTACGGCGACTCGACGACGGTTAACGGCAGCGGGATGTCGAATTTGTCCCACTGCTCTTGCAACGCGCGGGTGTCCTTCTCATCGACGTTCACCGTCAGCGCGGTCAGGGTGTCCGGCCTCGTTGCGCGAGCGAACAGAAGCGCTCGCAGGGTCGGTTTATGAACTTTGCTTACCAGGACGATGCTGTGCACCCGGCTCGGTAGCATGCGCTCGCGGTCGTCTTGTTTCACCGTGAGCTCAGTGCCGACCTTCTGGTAGTGACGTTGAATTCCCTTCATCATCACAAATAGCAAAAGCATCGCCACAGCAGCGATCCAGGCGCCGTGGGTGAACTTGGTAATTATCACAATCACCAACACGGTGGCGGTGAAGATAAAACCGAAGCCGTTAATAAGCCGAGCACGACGCATCCGACTGCGTGCACGCTTGTCACGTTCACTGCGCAAATGGCGGTTCCAATGACGCACCATG
>JBDTCL010000039.1:0-10773 GCA_039923595.1 Antricoccus sp.
CTTTCCAGGCCGGTTCGCGCTTCTCGGCAAATGCCGTCGCGCCTTCGATCGCGTCCGCACTGGTCATTACCGGTGCTAGCAGCTTGGCTTGCCACGCGAGCAGGTCTTTATCGGTCCACTTCACTGAGCCAGCAACTAATTGCTTGCTGGCTTTGACTGCTAATGGCGCGTTTTTGGCGATTCGCTTAGCAAGGGCTAATGCATCGCTCATCGCCTCGCCATCTTCTGCGACTCTGGTAACAATCCCCAGCTCATGAGCACGTTGGGCATCGATGAAGTCGCCAGTGAGGGCCAATTCCATAGCGGCACCGTACGGCATCGTCTTGGCGAGCTTCAGGACGCCGCCAGCAGCAGCGACCAGCCCCCGCCGGACCTCAGGGATTCCGAACTTGGCAGTTCTGGCCGCTACAATGATGTCGCAAGCAAGCGCCATCTCGCAGCCACCGGCTAGCGCATATCCCTCAACAGCCGCAATCAGCGGCTTGTCCGGTGATTGCTCGGTGATGCCGCACAACCCTCGGCCCGGAATCGATGGCCGCTCACCACGGGTGAAGGCTTTGAGGTCCATTCCAGAGCAAAAAGTGCCGCCGGCACCGGTCAAGACCATTGCGACAATAGAGTCGTCGGCTTCAAACCTATCGACCGCATCAGCGACCCGAGTCGCGACGTCGAGGTTGAGAGCGTTCTTCGCTTCGGGTCGGTTAAGGGTGATAATGCCGACGCCGTCTTGGACGTCGACAAGTACCGAATCTGGCATCTTCTCTCCTTTGAGTGGAGCCGTCCCTGGACTCTAACCCTTAGACCGGAGTGTTGCCGAGGTCACCCTGCGATTGTCGAAATCAGTGCGACTGCGGTCGCTGCCACACCCTCTCCGCGGCCAGTGAGCCCAAGACCATCAGTGGTCGTTCCAGCAACCGCGACTGGTGCGCCAAGCGCGGCAGAAAGCACGGCTTGAGCTTCATCGCGTCGTCTGGAAATATTCGGCCTGTTGCAGATGATCTGAACGGCGACATTTCCGATGGCATAGCCATTGGCATCAAGGCGTTGTCTCACCTCAGCGAGCATTTGCGCGCCGGAAAGGGCAGCCCGCTGCGGGTCGTCCACGCCAAAAAGCTGCCCGATGTCGCCCAAGGCGGCGGCACTGAGCAAGGCATCACAGATCGCATGCACTGCCACATCACCATCGGAATGACCTGCGCAACCGTCGATCTGCGGCCACAACAGACCGGCCATCATGCACAGCTTGCCCGCCTCGTACGGGTGAACGTCGATACCTGTTCCTACGCGCGGCATGCTCATGTGGCCACGTTAGCTATCGCCCGCGGCACCTTAGAATGCTGGGGTGATTCCCGCTAATGTCGCCGTCGTGCTCGCGGGCGGGCGCGGGTCCCGGATGGGAGCCGATCGCAATAAAGTCCTGTTGCCGCTTTTGGACCAGCCAGTAATCACCTGGTCACTGCGAGCTTTCGGCGCCCATCCGGCGATTGATCGGGTGCTTCTCGTTGGCAGCGCTTCGGATCTGTTCGAGCTTGCCGAGATCATTGAGACGTCGCAACTCGGGGGAATCGAACTCATTGCCGGCGGCAAGGAGCGGGCTGACTCTGAGCGCGCGGCGCTTGATTATCTGCGTAATCAGATTGATTCCGAAACGATCGAATTGATCGCGATTCACGATGGCGCCAGGCCGTTGGTGAGCGCGGCGTTGATCAGCCGTGCCTTCCAGGCACTGAATGATCGCACTGTCGTGGGGGTCGTACCTGCGCTCGCAGCACCAGCGCTCATCGCTGGGCGCGGTCACTCATTCGGCCCGTTACCGCCAGGTGAGGTTGTGCGCGTGCAGACACCGCAAGTTTTTCGAGCTCGTCCGCTGTTGGATGCATATGATGCCGCTGCATCAACCGGATTCCTCGGCACCGATACCTCGTCATACGTTGAGCGCTGCGGAGGTTCAATAAAGGTTGTCGCTGGTGACCAGCGAAACTTGAAAATCACCTTTCCGGCCGACCTCGTCGAAGCGCAGAGATTGGCCATCGACCAGCGCTGAGCGCGGGCAAAAGCTCGCTTACTGACCGAATTTCGCGCAGCACCGTGAGCACAACCATGGCCGGGGCCACGATCGGAAAACGCACTTGCCACAGCGTATCTCGATCGATTGTGCCGCAAATTAATCCGGCTTCGATTAGTTTCACCGTTTCGGTCATCGGGGTGATCGAAAGATGTACCTGTTGAGGCGCACATCCGACAATATCGAGCGGTGCTTGATCATGAGGGTCGCAAGTGAGGCCAACACGCTCGAGGCCGCATTGCTGCGTACTAGTAATCAGCTGCGATAATCCTTGGACTGATTGCGAGATTTCATCGCCATTCGCAGTTAACGACACCATTCGGATGTCGGACCAGTGCATCGTCACTCAACGTGCCAACGGACGAACGGCTATGAGGCCAAAACTTCATCGAGCAGTATCTCAGCCTTATCTTCGCTCGTGTCTTCAGCAAGCGCGAGCTCAAAAACAAAAATTTGACGAGCCTTGGACAGCATTCGCTTCTCACCAGCGGACAAACCCCGCTCTTTATCGCGACGCCACAAGTCACGAACGACCTCTGCAACCTTGTTCACATCGCCTGAGGCGAGCTTCTCGCCATTAGCTTTGAATCTGCGCGACCAGTTCGTCGGTTCTTCGGTGTGCGGCGCCCGAAGAACTTCAAAGACTTTGTCTAAACCTTCTTGGCCAACCACATCGCGCACCCCGACGAATTCGGCGTTATCAGCTGGCACCCGAACAGTGAGATCACCTTGGGCAACCTTGAGGACCAGATAGGTCTTCTCGACACCTTTAATAGTTCGCTTTTCGATTGCTTCGATCAGGGCCGCGCCGTGATGGGGGTAGACAACTGTCTCGCCAACGGTGAAATCCATTTGGTTTTGTCTCCTTTTAGATTATGTCAATTATATCACGGCAAGGAGCAATCAAAAAATCGTGGCTTTGTGCATAAGACCAGGTCAAGGCATACTTTCAGGCGCAGCTCTAAGTTGACAAGTGATGACCCTTTGTGCATCACCGAACCGAAATAGGGCCGTATCCGATCGTCAATGACGACCATCGGGCCCGCGAACTACGCCCAGCGCATGGTCGGTCCGGGCCTGCCCACTAAGCTAGGTCGAGTTGTGTCGAAGAACGTGGCACTGCCGAATTTAGGAGGAACTAGTGAGCGCATCGACCCGCCCGCGCGGCACCTCGCGACCAGCTCGTCGCTTACTGATCGCCGCATTGCCCATCGCGGTGATTGTGGGACTTGCCGGTTGTAGCGCCGGCCAGCTCGCGGAAACCGCGCAAATCAGGTCTGCGGTAGATGGAACCCAGGGGAATGTTGGCGATATTTCGGTACGCGATGCCTCGTTCGCACCGCCGCTCGGCAGCAGTTATCTCGCGGGGTCACCCTTGCCGTTGAACTTCACGGTGATTAACAGCGCTACGGGTCCGGATGAAATCAGTGCGGTAACCGTCGATGGGCAGCCGGCGAAGATTCGCGGAGCGCTCCGCAAGGATGCGTCGGTCTCATCAGGGCCCACCTCGACAGCGGCTCCGACACCACCTGCGAGCAGCTCGGCAGCGACTAGCAGTTCTAGCTCTTCAAGCCCGTCCTCCGCTGCCGGCGGTCCATCACTCTCAGCATCACAGAGCGCATCTGCCACCCCTGCCAAGCCGTTGGCGCCCTCGACGATTGCGCTCCCGGCCAACACGCTGGTATCGGTCGGCGAGAATGCCACCATCGTGTTGCCGATGGCAGCCAAGCAGTATTACCCATCGCAGCTGATCCCAGTAACCATTACGTTCAAGAACGCTGGAGACTTGTCGCTGAAGATTCCGATCGGGGTACCGCTGGCGCAGAAAGCGACAGATAGCAGCAGTGACTTTAATTTCCACACTGGCGGGGAGTGACGCGCCAAAGCGTTCGGCACGCCTTGCCGCAGATGCACCGGATTCGATAGCCACAACGGCACAGCCGCGAACAAAATGTCGGTGCCTGCGTACATGATTGGCCAATGGTTGTGAAGGCGAAGGCTAGCTACAAGTGCGCTGAGTGCGGCAATATCACGGTCAAGTGGTACGGCCGCTGTCCTGAATGCCAAGCGTGGGGCACGATCGACGAATCCGGTGGCGGGGCTGTCGCCTTAAGGTCGGTTCCTGCTGGGCCGGTGAGCGCGCCCGCCAGGCCCATCCACGAGGTCGATGTCGCCGCAGCTCGAGCCCGTTCCACCGGTGTCGCCGAACTTGATCGCGTCCTCGGCGGCGGCCTGGTCCCGGGCTGCGTAGTCCTGCTCGCCGGCGAACCCGGCGTCGGCAAATCGACACTGTTACTAGATGTGGCCGCAAAGTACGCCGACGTGGCTGGCTCAGCACTGATCGTGACTGGAGAGGAGTCCACAGCGCAGATCAGACTTCGCGCCGAACGTACCGGCAATCTCGCCAAGCAGCTCTACATCGCGGCAGAGACCGACCTCGGCGCCCTAATCAGTCATGTAGACGCGGTGCGACCGGGATTATTGATCGTGGATTCCGTGCAAACCATTTCTTCAGCGGCCACCGACGGGGTGGCTGGTGGTGTTACTCAGATCCGAGCTGTCACCGCCGGTCTCATCGCCATCGCCAAAGAGCGAAATATCGCGACGGTGATCGTCGGCCACGTCACCAAGGAAGGCGCAATCGCCGGGCCGCGTTTATTAGAGCACCTGGTCGACGTCGTCTTGCAGTTCGAAGGCGATCGGCACTCAACACTGCGGCTAATCCGCGCGACGAAGAATCGATACGGACCTGCGGATGAAGTGGGTTGTTTCGAGATGGCCGGCGACGGTATAGTCGGCCTTCCCGATCCTTCCGGTCTGTTCCTCACCGAGCGTGATCGTGCAGTGCCCGGCACCTGCATCACGATCACGGTCGAGGGGCGCAGGCCGTTGCCAGCCGAGGTTCAATCGCTGGTGGCACCATCAGATATGAAGAATCCACGACGCGCTGTCAGCGGTCTGGATAGCGCTCGAGTAGCGATGGTGATTGCGGTGCTCAGTCAACATTCGCAAGTCATGTTTGGGCACTCGGATGTCTTCGCCGCCACCGTCGGCGGCATGCGGATCACCGAGCCCGCCGCAGATCTCGCGCTCGCATTGGCGCTTATCTCGGCAGCAACCCACCAAGAATTACCTACCGATCTAGTTGCCATCGGCGAAGTTGGTCTCGCCGGTGATATTCGGCGCTCTCCCGCGATCGCCCGCCGGCTGGCTGAGGCCCGGCGGATGGGTTTCACGAAGGCAATCATCCCCGCCGATAGCCACCGCGGCCTACGCCCGGAGGATCTGGCCGGCCTGAAAGTACTGCCAGTAAGTCACATCCGAGATGCGATTGCCGCAATTGCCGGTCCGGCGCTGACCGCTATTCGCCCGCGTACGCCGATAAGCGTGGTCCGCGACTAAGCGTCTAAAGGGTGGATTTTGATTTCGCTGGAGATTTCGATTTAGCTTCCGCTTTCGCCTGCTTTTTGAATGCCCGCACTTCATCCAAACTCGTTTTATCCACGACGTCTGCCACCGATCGACGCGAACCGCTCTCACTGTATGGCGCGCTCGCCTGCTCCCATCCTTTCGGGCAGACGTGAAGTTGTTTGGCCAGCAATGCGATAAATATCTTCGACTTCTGGGCACCAAAACCGGGCAGTGCTTCGAGTCGGTCGCGCAGTTGCTTGCCGCCGGTTGCGGTAGTCCAAATCGTGGCCGGATCGCCGTCGTACTGATCTACGATGACCGTCGCCAGTGCCTGGATCCGACCCGCCATGGATCGGCCATACCGGTGAATCGCTGGCGGAGTCGAGCAAAGATCGGCAAATTCTTCCGGATTCGCACCAGCAATCTGAGCGGGATCGAGGCTGTTGAAGCGACTGAGGATCTTGGCCGGTCCAGCGAAAGCATGCTCCATCGGGAACTGCTGATCGAGCAGCATCCCAACCATGAGTCCGAAATCGTCTTCGTTAAGGACCTTGTCTGCGGCCGGATTCTGCGCGAGGGTGAGGCTGCGGGTTGTCTTGTTCGGCATACCTAGACAATAGTCGGCATGGGCCCAATTCTCATTGTCTGCGCCACCGCGCTCGAAGCACGCTACGTCTCGCCGGATTATTCAGTGCTGGTTTGCGGGATCGGCAAGGTTGATGCTGCGGTGAGCGTAACCCGCTACCTCGCGCAGCACCCGATGATCACCGATGTTTACAACATTGGTTCAGCAGGTGCGCTGCGCGACGAGCGATCGGGAATCCACTTCCCGAGTACGGTGCTCAACCACGATCTGAGCGTGGATATTCTGCGTGAGATGGGGTACCCGGTAACTGGTCAACTTCAGATTGATGGTGGGGACGGCTCAATTCTTGCAACTGGCGACTCGTTTATCAGCGACGCCGCGGTGCGTGATCAACTGGCCGAGCGGGCAGATCTGGTCGACATGGAGGGCTTCGCAATCGTCGCGGCCTGCGTTGCTGCTGGCGTCCGCTGCCGACTCATCAAGCATGTAAGCGATTCTGCAGATGCCGCAGCCACCGATTGGCCCACTCTGGTCGATGTCAGTGCTCATGCACTCGCGGACTGGCTGCTCTCTGCACACCCAGATCACCAGCTAGGATGACCTGCGATGATGACTCCCACCGACGGACACGATCTGTATCGAGAAATTCTTGCTACCGTTGCGCCCGGAACCCCGCTACGCGACGGACTCGAACGCATCTTGCGCGGTCGTACCGGCGCTCTGGTCGTGATTGGCTGGGACCGATCAGTCGAATCGATGTGCACCGGTGGATTCCCGATCGATATCGAATTCTCAGCAACGCGACTACGCGAACTGTCAAAGATGGACGGCGCAGTAATCATGTCGAGCGATGCCAGTCGCATTGTGCGCGCCGGAGTCCACCTGATGCCAAGCCCAAGCATTCCAACCGAAGAATCCGGGACCCGCCATCGTACCGCGCAGCGCGTCGCGCGAGAAACGGGCTTTCCAGTGATCGCGGTCAGCCAATCGATGCGTTCGATCAGCCTTTATATCCAAGGTGTCCGGCATGCTGTTGACGACCCGCCGACGATCCAGTCTCGCGCGAATCAGGCGCTGGCGACCTTGGAGAAGTACAAGCACAGGCTCGACGAGGTGGCCGGAATGCTCGGCGCGTTAGAGATCGAGGATCTTGTCACCGTGCGCGATGCGGTCTCGGTGAGCCAACGATTGGAGATGGTTTCGCGCATCTCTGATGAAATCGCTGGCTATGTCGTCGAGCTCGGTGATGAAGGACGACTGATCACGTTGCAGCTCGAAGAGCTCATGGCTGGCGTGGTCGACGACCGGTTGCTTATCTTGCGCGATTACATCGCTGACATCAGCTCGCCAGATGCTGTCGAGGGCATCCTGGCCGCACTCAACGATCTCAATGCGATCGAACTGCTTGATCTCGTGCAATTCGCGCGAATCATCGGCCTGCCGACACACAACGATCTGCTCGATACACCGATCAGCCCCCGCGGCTACCGGCTATTGGCTAGGGTGCCACGGCTACCGCAAGGCGTCGTTGATCGACTAGTCGAAACCTTCGGCAGCCTGCAGCGGCTCCTCGGTGCGACCACTGAGGACCTGCAAAGCGTCGATGGAGTGGGTGACACGCGAGCGCGCGGTATCCGCGAAAGTTTGTCACGACTGGCCGAGACCAGCGTGTTGGAACGCTATTAACCATGGACGGCTCCGCGCTGATCCTCGCTGCTGATTGGCTGCCGTGTGACCTATCCGGTGCTGTCTGCGCGATGCCCGCGCATTCGCGCTTTTGATTGCGCGGGAAGATCGACAGCGGCTGGCCTAAAGTGCCGCCCGTTCGTGAAAGCGGCGATAATTGGTTGAGATTAACTACCCGACGTTTGATGCAAGGCAGGAATAGATGTCAGCCAATCCCACCCACCCCGGTCACTGCGAGTTTGTCGCTTTGGCGACTTTTAGACGCAATGGTGATGCCGTCCCGACCACGGTTTGGCTAGTTGCAAACGGCGATGAGATCCTGATTACCACTGGCGGGGGCACTGGCAAAGTGAAAAGGATCAACAACAATCCCGGGGTCCAATTACGCCCCAGTACGCGAAGCGGCGACGTGGACACTGATGCGCCAACGTGGAGCGCCACCGCCCGCATCGATAACTCAGCACCAACCATCGAGACAACAAACAAGTTGCTGCGCAAGAAATACGGCTGGCAGTACGCCGCCATGACGACCGCTCAAAAGATCTTTAGCAGGGGCAATAGGATTCAGACGATTATCTGCCTAAGTGAGATCAAACCGCTGGCGTCCAGCGATAGCGCCAGCTAGCCGACGGATTCATCTCGGACGTCGAGACCAACCAATGCGGCGACGAAGAATGCTTGCTGCACCGTGATCATCGCATCAAGCAGATAAGCAGCGTCAACCGTTAAATTAGGCAGCGCCGACCCGCGCAGATCTGCCCGCAAAAACTTAGTCTGATCGGCAGATGCACCGTATAAATCACATCCAGTCAATCTCGCGCCGCTCAAATCAGCCTCATCAAGCACACACTCGCGCATCCGGACATTCTCAAATCGGGCACCACCCAGATTAGCTCTCGCTAACCGCACAAACGACCAGTCGCCTTCACTGACGTGGACGGGCTTCAGTGCGCAATTGACGAAGCTGCTGCCGACGAGTTTGCAACCGATGAAACTGGCGTTGAAGAAGTTGCAATCGATAAAGCGGCAGTTGATCAAAGCGCTAGAGCGCAGTGATGCGGCGTTGAAATCTACGTGGTCAAAAGTGCAGTCTTGAAAAGTACTGGCGAGGATGGTCACCTCGGTCAAATCAGCGCGAACAAAATGGCATCGCAGGTATGCGCGGTTTTCTAGCCGCTCGTCGTACCAATCGAGACCTTGGAATGACTCGTCCTCGACCATCTCAGCCATGTCGGCGCGCCTCGTACGCACTCACGACTCGATCGAAAACGTCCTTGGGCACCACAGCTCCCTCTCGCCGGATGCTGTCTGGGTCAAGACGCATCACGCGATCCAGTCGAATCCAGCTTGGTCGTCGCTGCGCATCCCACGAACCGCTCCCGATACTCAAATAATTGGGTTGATTGTGCGGCTTGGAAGTGAGCATCAGGGCGGCCACATCCGAACCATAACTGCCGATGACCAATAGCGGTCGATCCTTGCCCTGGCCAGGCTCCTCTTCATAAGGGACCCACGTCCAGACGATCTCGCCGGGATCGGCATCACCGTCTTTGACCGGCGCGTAACTAACCTTCGGATTATCGGGGACGATCTTGATCGAGTTGCAAATCGGTCGTGGTGTAGCGGAGCCCGGCGGTTTTGGGACGCCGGTCGAGCGCGGTTGGGGCGCTGTGCCAACCTTTTGGCGGATGCGGCGAAAGATTGAGCCGAGCTTCATAGGCAGTCCTTACTGGAGCTAACGCGGCATGCGAGCGAACCGCCGAGCAGAGGAAAGTATTACCGGCGCGAGCGATCGCGGACCAATAATACGACGAACCGAAACAGCGGATTGCCGAACGGGCGTTCGCACACGGTCTCATCCACTGGCACCACCGGTGAGCAGACCATAGATAGCTGCGGAACGTGCATTTGCCAGGAATCCCCGAATCATCGAATTGAACGACTGATCAGCGCCACCGCGCGCAGGGGTGTCGTGCCAGATCGCACCAGTTGCGGCCATCGTGCCCACGGTGCGAGATCGGCTGGCGTAGTCCGTTCCTCCCATGTCGCGGCTTTTCTACCGAATGGAATATCGCCTAACGCGAGCCGAAAGAGGTAATAAAGGTCCGGATCGAAGCCGAGTTCTTCAGCGGCATGCGCGAAGCGAGCCCAATCGAGACCGGGAGGCCTGCCGTCACCGAAAGCTCGATAGGCCAGAGCCATGTTTCCTGCGCCCGGAAAAACAGGCGGAAAGTCAAAAAATACTCGGCACCAGGCGAGCGCCCTCTCGGTGGTAAATCCAGTCCAGCCCGTGTCAGACATAATGGTCCCCTCAAAGGAGGCGCGCGGCCTCCATCGCACTTGCGTCATGCGAATGCATGCGCCCGTTCTTGCCCTGGGGCACCCTGCCGATGGAGACGGGGTTGCCGGATAGCCAGCCAGGTACTGATAGCTATCACTCTTGAACGTGGCTTCAGGTTAGCGCAGGCCGGCGACATTTGTTCTCAACAGTGCAGATCAACTGGCCGTCCGCCGACAGTCGCCGCTGCCGTTTGGCAGAATTAGGTACGTGAGCCAAGCATCGGAGCCGTCAACCTCGACTGAAGATATCGTCTCAAAGCGCGCGCGCGAATGGTACGAAGTGCATCAGCGCGAACTGCCCTGGAGAGGCGAGCACGCGACCCCGTGGGCAGTCATGGTCAGTGAATTCATGTTGCAGCAAACGCCGGTAGCCAGGGTTATTCCGGTATTCGAAGCATGGCTAAGTCGGTGGCCGACGCCAGTTGCATTGGCCGCCGAACCGCAAGGTGAGGCGGTACGGATGTGGGGCAAGCTGGGTTATCCGCGTCGTGCCATGCGCCTGCATTCGGCGGCAAGCGCGATCGGTGCTGACCACGGCGGCGTTGTGCCAGCAGATCCCGCCGTGTTGCGGTCATTGCCGGGAGTCGGCGAATACACCGCAGCGGCGATCGCCGCGTTTGCTTACCAGGCAAGAGTTGCGGTGGTCGATACCAACGTCCGGCGAGTAGTCCACCGGGTCGTACTT
>JBDTCL010000040.1:0-13272 GCA_039923595.1 Antricoccus sp.
CGTCCGCGGCGAGCGTACTGAGTGTCGGATGCAAACCTGTTGATAGGCGCAGTACCCCAATGCCGAGCAGGACGTGCCCCGCTTCGTCACGGCGTACAAGATCGAATTTCTCTAGTGCGGTCAGTAACCGGTACACGACCGGTCGTCCGACGCCGAGTTCTGCGGCCAGGTCAGTAACCGACCAACCGCCAGGCCGATCACGATTGACCAAATGCAACAGCATGATGCCGCGTTCCAGAGTCTGGGAGGACTCAGCCATCAGCTTCACCGGTCCCATCACGTTTCATGCGATCTATTCTCGCAGTTCTTGGCTCGGCAATCGAGTGCGCAGGACAATCATCGCGCGGATGAAGGCGAGCTCTCGTCGCAGTGGCGTTGCTGGTTACAGACCCGTGTCGAGCTATCACGTCCCACACCAATAACTGCCTACGATGGTGTGGCAAGTGATGCCTCGACTCATCGATCCGACCTGGAGGGACCATGGCTACGCTGAAACCGGAACTACTAGACCTATTCGCACAAACGCATCTTGCTGCGCTGGTGACTTTGAAGCGCGACGGTCGACCGCAAATCTCCAACATCAGCTATTGGTACGATGAGCGCAATCACGCGCTCGAGGTGTCTATTACCGATGGACGGGCCAAAACGGCCAACATGCGGCGCGATCCGCGAGTGTCACTCCAGGTCAGTGCCAGTGACGGCTGGAAATATGCGGTAGCTGAAGGTGAAGCTGAGTTGAGTCCGGTCGCCGCCGATCCGAACGACGCTACCGTTGAGGCGTTGGTCAACCTTTTCCGCAATATCCAAGGCGAACACTCTGACTGGAACGAATACCGCCTGGCCATGGTCGCCGACAAGCGATTGGTACTGCGCGTACCGATAACCCACGTATATGGAATGGCATAACGCTAGCGGCTTTCAGGCTGTATAGGCGACCTTGCCACCTACGACCGTCATCGTGACTTCGACGGTATTGATGCGATCGGCTGCGACCTGCAGCAAATCGTCCGAGAGCACTACGAAATCCGCAAGCATGCCTGGTGCAATCATTCCCTTATCTTTTTCTTCGCAGGAGGCATAGGCCGAGCCCACAGTGTAGGCATGCACGGCCTGCGCAGCACTGATCGACTCCTCAGGTACGAAGGGAATCCCTCCTGCGGTACGTCGATTCACCAGATCGTGGATACCAAGAATCGGCGAGCCATCGACCACTGGTGTATCTGACGAACCTGGCACCTCGATTCCTGCATCCAACAGAGATTTGAAGCGGTATGCCAGTGGCAGGCGATCGGGTCCCATTGCTCGGATTACTCCGTCGCCAAGCTCACTGATGAATCTTCCTTGCGGGACCGGTATGACACCAAGTGCGGCGACGCGGGCGATCTGCGCGTCACTGACCACCGAAAGATGTTCAATTCGATGCCGTGCATCTGGTCGCGGCAGGTCACGTTGTAACCGCTCATAAATGTCCAACACTTGCTCGACTGCGAGATCGCCGATTGCGTGCGCGGCGAGCCGGAAGCCTGCAGCATGGGCACCACGTAAAATTGGCTCGAGCTCAGCGGCTTCCCATGCCATGAAGCCACTGGTGGTGTCCTCGTGATAACAGCATGTCATCGCGGCTGAACGGCCGATGAGTGAGCCATCGGTGAGCACCTTGAGTGGACCGATCTTGACCCAGTCATCGCCGAGACCCGTGCGCGCGCCGAGCGAAAGCGCGTAGCCGTGATCCTCATGTCCGGCAAGTACCTCGGCAACCGTCGTGATGTAGGGCATGACCTGGGCCCGTACTCCTAGCACACCCCGCTCACGTGCGGTGAGGTATGCGTGCAGGTCCAATGGTGAATTGCCGATGCCTTGTATAGTGCCGATGCCAGGTTCGGTGATAGAGGTGGTGCCCTCGCTCAGCGCGGTGCGTGAAGCGATATCGATGTTGGCAATGATCTCCTCGACTGGGATGGGTTTAGATACCGCGAAGATGATGTCCATGGCACGTTCTTGGACAAGACCGTCAGCGATCCCTGCTGTGCTTGGAATGTTGCCACCGTCGATCCGGAAGTCCCGCTCGGCCGGGGAAACCGGCAAGCTCGAAGGCCGCGGAATTGGCGACACCCATATGACCCGATACGTGCTCCAGCCACACCGGATTGCGTGGGGCCGCGTCGTCAAGAGCCTGCGCGGTCGGATGCTCACCGATCTTGTTCTGGTCATAACCAGAACCGTAAATCCAGGAACCCGGCTCGGCATCGGCCGCCGCTTGCTTGATCGCGACATAAAGCTCTCCGAGGGACGGAGCCGCCGCGTGACGCAGATCGACGCCACGCAGCCGCTGGCCACGAACGGTCAGATGGTGATGCACATCGTTAAGCCCAGGAAGGACCGGTTGGCCAGCGAGATCGATTTCTATCACCGGGTCCAGTGATTGCGCGTCATCATCCAGAGCCACCACTCGGCCACCGAGAACAGCAATAGAGCGCGCTATCGGGTTAGCCGGATCCATGGTCCGGATACGACCATTGCGCTAAAGCACATCGATTTTCATGGTGCGAGCCTAAACCCTGGATGGTTTCGGTCCGGCGCACCGCATCGGTCTGCGCCTGGCTAGGTGGCGGGCATCTGATCTGGTCCAAGTACAGCGGGATCGACAACGACCTGGATCAGGGCGAATGTGCCATCTGCCTGCACAGCGTGAAGAGCAGCCTTGACTGCGTCGCCTACCTCACTGTCATGTTCGACTCGGATGCCAAAACCGCCGAATGCTTCAGCGAGCTTGGCAAAATCCGGATTCTGCAATTGGGTGCCGCTGACCCGGTCGGGGTACCAACCCTCTTGATGCGACCGAATTGTGCCAAATTGGCCGTTATCCATGACGATGATCAAGGGAGTTGCGCCGTATTGATGCGCGGTCGCCAACTCTTGCGCGTTCATCATCAGCTCGCCATCACCAGCGACCGTCACCACCAACCGATCCGGGAACGCCAAACACGTGGCGAGCGCCGACGGAACGCTATAACCCATTGAGCCATTGCGGGTCGAGATCTGTGAGGGGTACTGGCGCGTGGGAACGTACTTCTGCGCCCAACCCGCGTGATTGCCGGCGCCGTACGTCACGATCGCGTCCGGCGGCAGCAGGGGCACGAGATGCGCGAAGACCGATGACATCCGTGCCGGACCGTCGACTGAGTCGGTTGATGGCAGCGCTGCGTATCGCTCTTGCGCCGCACGCAACGGAGCCCGCCAGGAATCCCACTCCGACTTCGCGGTGATGTCGGCGGTCTCGAGGAATTCGGTGAAGATATCTGGCCGCGCCAGAATTTGGTGAGTGACGGCACCGAAATGACCCAGTCGCTGATTATCGATGCTGACCACGATGGTCTGAGCCGCTGGATCTGATCGCAGCTGGTAACCGTCGGTACCCACATCTCCAAGCATGGTGCCGATCGTGATGACCAGGTCGGCATCGTTAAGCGCGTGCTTCAAATCCCAGGTCCGGCCATAACCAATCGAGCCAACATAAATCGGTGAGTCAGAACATACGATGCCCGCCGCGCGCCATTCCGACGCCACCGGGATCGCCAGTTTTTCCAGCTGAATCGTCAATGCCGCAGCTGATACGGGGCTCCAGTCGTTTCCACCGGTGACGACTAATGGCTTCGTTGAGGCCGCGAGCGCCGCGCGCAGCACTTCGGCGTCGTGCGCGCTCACCGCGCCATTCGCGACATAGAGCGGCTGCACAATCGGTCCGGTGAATTGCTCGCGGATGACATCCTCCGGCAGACCGACTACGACTGGTCCGGGCCGTCCACTGGCGGCAACAAAGAATGCATCAGCGACCACTTGCGAGGCGCGCGCAGCCTGATCAAGGACGAATACTTTCTTGGTAGTACTGCCGAACCAGGCGTCGATATCAAACTCCTGAAACGATTCACGGCGTCGATCAGCGACCGGAATCAACCCCACGAAAAGCACCATAGGAGTGCCGTCCTGCCACGCTTGGTGGACCCCGATCATCGCGTTTGAGGCCCCTGGCCCGCGAGTGACCATCGCGACGCCGGGACGTCGGGTGAGTTTGCCGTCAGCCTCAGCGGCGTATGAAGCGCCGCCTTCCTGACGACAGATGATGGTCTCGATGGGGGTCTCATAGAGTCCGTCAAGGACGTCGAGAAAGGACTCTCCAGGTACTTCATAAACTCGCTTGACGTCGTGAGCCTCAAGGGACTTCACAATCGCGTGGCCCGCGCTGATCTTCGATTCGGTCATGTGTGACGGCTCCTCGGGTCGTTGCCTCCACCCTAGAAGAGCACCGCACCGGACGAATCGGCGGCAGCGAGGTGCTTATCGGGACCGACCTGAGAGGATGGACCTGATGACACTCGATGACCAATCGCGGCGCTGGATCAGCGGCTCATTTCAGGGGGCCGCAGAACTGTTGCGACCTCAGGTGGGGCGACTGCTGGTTGCCATGCCGATCCTTGGCGACCCTAACTTTGATCACACGATCGTATTTTTGGTGGGCGAGTACGAGGACGGTTATCAAGGAATCATCATTAACGATTCCACCCACGAGGACGTGATGTCCGCAGCGCCTGACTGGTGGCAGCTTGCGGCAGTGCCGCGGATGATTCACCGGGGCGGTCCGTGCGACGGCGAGCTGGTGTTGTGCTTGGGGATTGGTCGCCATGACCTTGATATCGGTGGTATCGAGCCGATTCATCGGTATTCATCTCAGACGGTGTATCGCCTCGAAGGTGCTGTTGATCCTGACGTCACGATTGGCAAACTTGCCGGAGTACGGATGTTTCGCGGCTACGCCGGTTGGGCAGCTGAGCAATTGGAGCAAGAAATCGCCGAGGGCGCCTGGCTCTGTGTGCCGAGCGAGCCGACCGACGTGATTACCAATCTGTCCGCGCGATTATGGCGCGATGTTCTCGAGCGTCAGGCCGGTTGTGCCGCGTTTCTGCGTACCTGCCCGGCCAACCCCGATCGCAACTAAATGTGGCTACTTCGCGAAGTGAATGGCGATTTCGGCGGTGAGATTGAGGCCGGGGAAGAAAAGGACCGTCAGGACATTGTCGATGATGCATAGTGTCTTGACGCTGCCGGATTTAATCCGCGCCTCCGCGGACTCACCGCGATCTTTCAAGATATCGACGGCCAACGAGAGGTCATTAAGGCGAGGGCGCCGAAGACCAGACCAAAAGGTATCGAGGTGATCGCCCATAAGCGGTAAGTGGGGATGTTCTTACTCACCAAGGGCCGCTGGTCGTCACGAGCTAGCCGTCGCGGCGAGGAGTTGTCTGGAGCGTACGGAACTGACGACATCGGACCGCGTTAGATAGCGTGAGCTAATCCTAAGCAGGGATCTGCTGCGAAATCGAGTTGTCCACACCGACCTCCGGCTACGATGCCGTGAACCGGTTTCGCTAGTAGTTGCTGACCGCACTCGTGGCTGTCGCGAGGACGATGATCGTGACGGTGTAGCCGATGACCGATAACACGTTGCCGATGATGCACAGCGTCTTGACCGTGTTGGACTTGTTTTGTGCCGCGCCAAAGTCGCCGCGGGCTTTGATGTTGTCAATATCGAGCGACATGATCAGCGCGATGATGCCGAAGATGCCACCGAAGAATATTGAGAAGATCGACCATCCGCGATAATTCGGGATGGCCTGACCGGGACCTTGTTGCGGCTGACCGTACGGTGCTGGCGGTGCCATTGGTGCTTGGCCAAAGCCATAGCCCTGCTGTCCATATAGAGGTTGGCCTTGCGGGGGTTGCCCATACTGCTGCTGGCCGTGCTGAGGTTGCCCGTATTGCTGCTGACCGTATTGCGGCTGTCCGTACTGGGGTTGCCCATAGGGAGGCTGTCCGTCGGACGGATTCTGCGGTGATGACATGAGCTCTCTTCGATCTAAAAGAATGGGTGCGGCCAACGCGCTGAGTCTAAACCCTCGAAGGTCAAAAACGGTGCGATTGGTAATCAGCCGGGGAGCTCGATGGCTGTGGGTTGGCGGTAAGGCTGTTGGTGCGCAAGCCGCCAGGGCTTAGATCGTGACTGACTCGCCCGGCGCGAGCGGCTCGATCGCAGTCTCGGTGGCATTCTTAAGCCAGTTGAGGACGATCGGCAAGCCTCGCTCGTTCAATAACGCGTCGTGAATCGGGTGCGCAGTCGTGGGGTTCACTGCCTTTACGAAATCGATGGCTTCGGCGAGTTTGAGCCACGGCGCAGAGGCAGGTACGAGCAGTGTGCTGATGTCGCGATCAGGCACATGGAGTGCGTCGCCGGGATGATAGATACCGTCGATCACGAACCCCACATTGGCGCAGCCCGGCATGCTGTCATAGATATCAGCATGTCGACCGCCCACTGCTTCGACATCGAAGTCTGCTGCCGAGAATCGATCCTCGACATTCACGGCGGTGACTTGGCCGGCGACCTGCTTGAGCTGCGCTGCGACGTCGGGGTGGGCAAAGACCGCAAGTTTAGGATCGGCAGTGCAACGCTCGATAAGTCGCTCTGGAACAAAGTGATCGAAATGTTCATGGGTGATCAACACCGCGTGCGCGCCCTCAAGCGCCTCCGGCTCTGACCACACGCCCGGATCGATGACGAGCACATTCCCGTCCCGCTCGAGCCGGATACACGCGTGGGTGAATTTGGTGAGGGTGATTGATGCAGACATAGAACCATGTCTACTCGCCGTGTCTGCCGCAATCTGCCTCGCCCCGACCCGAGATCAGCAAGATCAGCTGACCTAAACCATTGCGCGACTGTTACCCCGCACATAATATTCCAGCTGGACTAATGCCGATCAAGCGGAATGGGGTGAGTTGGGGCGTGGCCAAAGAGCTCAGTGGTTTAGCTATCGCCCTTTTGGCGTTGCTGTCTGAGCACCCAATGCACCCTTATGAGATGCATCAGCTCATGACCGAACGTGGCGAGGATCGGCTGATCAAAATTCGCGCTGGATCGCTTTATCACAAGGTCAGTGCTTTACAGAATGCTGGACTGGTCGAAATTGTCTGCACGTCCCGCGAGGGTAATCGTCCTGAGCGCACTACTTATCGCATCACCGCTGAGGGTGTCGAAGCTCTCCAGCAGGTGGTCTATGACCGAGTCGCGAAACCCGTCAACGAGTACCCAATCTTCCCGTTGGCCGTCGCCGAATTGCACAACTTGCCAGCCGAGGAAACGATCCAGGCACTGAGAAGTCGCATTGTCGCTTTAGAAATCGATGAACGGACCTATCTCGCGCATCGCGACGGTGTCCAAGCCAGAGCGCTTCCGCAGCGTTATTACCTCGACCTCGACTATTCCCTCATCATGATCCGTGCAGAGCTCACGTGGCTGCGTGCAACTGTCGATCAGTTTCAGACCGGAGAACTCCAGTGGCAATAGCAGAATCGGAATCACTAGACACCCGGCCGCGCCACGGCGCTGATGGCGTAGCCACCGATCATCATCGGGCCGCCCGGCATGCTTCGGACAAACCACAAGGCGCGCATCAGGGACACACGCTAGAGAAATCCTTACGATCGGACGGCAGCGAGCGGAGTCCGTGGTTGGCGTTAATCGCGTTGTGTATCGGATTTTTTATGATTCTCGTCGATCAGACGATCGTCGCGGTTGCTATCGACAATCTTAAAACTCAACTCAACGCCAGCTATGACGCGGTGATCTGGGTGCAGAGCGCATACCTGCTTGCTTTCGCCGTTCCATTATTGATCACCGGACGACTCGGTGATCAAGTCGGACCGAAACGGATGTATATCACCGGACTCACGGTCTTTACTCTGTCATCGCTGGCCTGCGGACTCTCAGGCTCGATCGAAATGCTGATCATTTTTCGGGTGATCCAGGGCCTTGGTGCCTCGATGATGACACCGCAGACCATGAGCATCATTACCCGCACCTTCGCGCCAGATCGTCGCGGCGCCGCAATGGGCTTCTGGGGCGCGATTGCGGGCGTTGCGACATTGATAGGTCCGCTCGCCGGCGGCGTGATCGTGGGTAGCTTCGGCTGGGAATGGATTTTCTTCGTCAATGTGCCGATTGGCGTTGTCGGCTTTGTCCTCGCCTGGAAACTGGTACCAAATCTAGAAACGAAGTCTCATAAGTACGACATACCTGGGATCTTGCTCAGCGTGATAGGTATGTTCTTGCTCGTCTTTGGCATCCAAGAAGGCCAGCAGCTCAACTGGGATTGGCGCATTTGGACGCTGATCGTCGTCGGCGCGGCCGTCATGGTGGCGTTCGTCCTATCGCAGCGCCGCGGCATCGCCGAACCGCTGGTGCCACTGCGACTGTTCCGGGAACGCAACTTTTCGCTGGCCAATATCTCGATCTGTGTTATGGGTTTCGCGATCACCGGCATCATGATCCCGTACATGCTTTATGCCCAGACCGCCAAGGGTTTAACACCGACCCGGGCGGCGCTGCTCCTCGTTCCAATGGCATTTTTCGGCATGATTCTGCCGCCGTTCGTGGGACGTCTTGTGGATAAGGGTTACGCCAAGTTCCTGTCTCCAGCTGGATTTATCTGTATGAGTGTAGGGCTCGTTTGGCTGAGCATCGAAATGACGCCCAATGTCGCGATCTGGCGGTTGCTGCTGCCGGGGGCACTGTTAGGCGTTGCCAACGGCCTGATTTGGTCACCGGTGTCTTCCACAGCCACCCGCAATCTCGCGCCGCAGGACGCGGGAGCAGGTGCGGGCGTTTATAACATCACCCGGCAGATTGGAGCGGTGCTCGGAAGTGCTGCCGTCGGGGCTTTCCTGCAAAGTAGGCTGCTGCACGAAATGCGCGGGCCGAAGGACCTCGCGGGATTCTCCACCGCGATGGGTCAGTCGCTCTTGCTGCCAGCGGCGCTTTTGATCATTGCGATCGTGGCTTCCGCATTCTTCCAACGGCCGGGTGCGAAGCCAGCTCGCCAAACCGTCCAGACAACCTACCGGACGTCGGCCCCCGCATGATCGGCTGATGCCCTGAAACAACAGCTAGGGCGGACTCGAGCGCCGTATATGGTTTCCAGTGGCTGTGGACTGTTGTTTCCAGGGCAATTCGGCGGACGTTGTAGAGGGGCATCGACATGGATCTCGGTCTTCGAGGCGGTACGTTTCTGATCACTGGCGGCACTGCAGGTTTAGGTCTCGGTTTGGCCCAGACTCTAGCGACCGAAGGCGCGCGGGTGGCAATCTGCGGCCGCGATCCCGAGCGTCTCGCCGCCGCCACCGCGCAGCTCGAACAATCCGGCGGTGAAGTGTTGGCACTGCAGACCGATGTCACCGAGCTCGATCAGCTGACCGATGCCTTCGCTCAGATCGAGGCCAAATGGGGGATTCTTGACGGAATCGTCAATAACGCCGGTATCGCCACTGGCGGTATGTTCGCTGATGTCGATGACGCAACTTGGGGCTTCGACTTTGATCTGAAACTGCGGGCGATCATCCGCACCGTACGACTTGGAACACCGCTACTAGAAAAGTCGTCGCGATCCGCTTCAGTGCTCAACGTGCTGAGTGTGTACGCACGCTTTCAGCCCGCGGGCTCGATGCCGAGCTCGGTATTTCGCGCTGGTGGGCTCGCCTTGACCAAGGGGCTGTCCAATGAACTTGGACCGGCCGGGATTCGGGTCAATGCCGCGTTGATCGGCTTCGTGCACAGCGATCAGTGGGTGCGCGGCGCTGAGGCTGCCAACCAGTCGATAGCGCAATTTGAGGCGGCCCGCGCCGCCAAAATGCGGATTCCGCTCGGTCGAGCAGGCACTACCGAGGAATTTGCCGATGTAGCGGCGTTCCTACTGTCCGAGCGGGCGAGTTACCTGACCGGAACTGCACTTAATATTGACGGTGGACTATCCGCGGTCATCTGAAGATGGCAGTCAGCCCGCTCGTTCGAGTTGCGCGGACTATCGGACGCTCTGCGCTGCATCACACATCCATCACCGCTTCCTCGTCGACCGATTCCGGTGACTGGTGACGGACAAGCGCTTAGTTCGCCTCCAACGGTTCTGCTCCATCAGCGGCTCCAAAGGTGAAATCAGGGCGTTGTTGGGTTAGGTTCGAGTCGATTGGCAGCCAATTTAGCCAATTCGATAGAGTTGACCTGACTGAACGACTTACCCGCGAGGACAACATGAACGTTCGCCAGAGTTGGTCATATTTGATCGACGCGGCTGCACAGAATCAGGTCACAGTTCCTGAGAGTTTGCTCGAAGCCGCCGTCAATGCGGGTGCCGCGCTGGCACCGCACAGTGTCGCGTGCAGTATCACGCAGATCCAGCGCGACGGCTATCGCACACCGGCTTGGTCTAGTGACGCGGCCCTCCAGCTGGATGCGGCGCAGTACAGATCTGATCGGGGACCGTGTGTTAGCGCCGCTGAGCACGGAACTGAATACCACGTACCAGTGATAAGCACGGACGACCGCTACCACGAATTGGCGCTCGTCGCAGGCAGGCTTAACGTGCTCAGCTCGTTGTCGATGCCAGTGCAGGGCGTCGCGACGCCGACCGCACTGAATCTCTATTCGGCCGTCGAAGCCGATTTGGAGAATTCTCGAGTTCTCGGCGCTGCACGGCTTCTAGCTCGGTGTCTTTCGGCAGGGATGAGCGGTAACGGTGACCAGTCAACGATGGTTCGAACCCATCCTGAGGCCACGGAACGTCGCAACCGAGTCAACCGAGCGATCGCGATTTTGATCGATCAAAACGCGACCAGCCGAGAAATCGCATTTGAGACGATGGTGAATCACTCACGACAAAAATCAGTGACGATGGCCGAGGTCGCGAACTTCGTCATCGCCACTGTTAAAGAGCGTGGTGATCGAGATGGATCGAACTAACGACGACAAGATTGACTTATTTGAAGGCTTCGATCGGTTGGGCATATCGCTGGAAGACCTGTGGCTTGACGCCTATGCGCTCGGTGGTGATCTGAGCTTGCTGGAGACCGAAGCGTACGTTTTTGGCTTGCTCCGGGATGCGCACGAGCACAACGTACTAGCCCAGGCACTCAATGAACGTTTTATGGATCAAGACCTCGATCACCTGGTCCGTTATATGACCCTCGCGCCATCCTGATTCTCGGCAGTTAGGTTGCCCAGCGATTTGCCAGTTCGTCAAGTAGCGAAGGCAAATTGGGTATTGCTACCCGGTGTACGGTGAGGTAATGCTGGCTCCGGATTTGTACGTCGCGCAGCGATTTGCTGAAATCACGCAGGTACTGGCGAAATATGAAAATACGCAAGAGACTCTTCAGGGGATTGTTGACCTCGGCGTAAGCATTATTCCGGGAGCCGAAGCTGGCGGCATCACTGATTTGCGCGGTGATAGATTTCGTAGCCTCGCAATCGTCGGTGAGTTGCCTAAGCTAGTCGACGCCATTCAGTACGATTTGCGTTCAGGGCCATGCGTGGATGCAGCCTTAGAAGATACTCATTTCATGAGCAACGATTTGGCTCACGACGAGCGGTGGCCGCGGTTTGGCCAGCGCGCGACCACGGAGACCGCGGTTCGCAGCATGCTCAGTTACCGGCTTTATTCTGAAGTCGCCGACGAGCACAGTTCCGCGCTCAATTTTTATAGCACCAAGCTGAGCGCATTCGACGAGGAATCGCGCGTGCTCGCTTTGGTATTCGCCACTCACGCCGGACTTGCCCTCACGGCCGCGCGGCATAAAGCGAAGATGCTCAATCTGAGGCAAGCGCTGGCTAGTAATCGGCAGATTGGTGCCGCGATCGGTGTGCTGATGACCCGGCTACTGATCACCGAGCAAGAGGCGTTCGACCTTATGCGGATTGTCAGTCAGGACCGCAATCTCAAGCTCACTGCGGTAGCCGAGAGCGTGCTGCAGACAGGTGAAATTTCGATTCCTGGCTCGTCGCGCTTGACCGAGACATCGGCGAGCGCTGCCAAGTCCGCCGCGCGACGTCCATTGGCGGGACAGCACTGAATTAGCCCCTCATCGAATCTTGATCGGATGAGGTGCTGGCAAGTGCTATTCGGATGGCTCGGTGCGATTTTCCGCGACTGCGGCCAGGCGATCAAGCGTTTCGGTGTTTCGTCGCACTAGAATTGCTTCGGTCGCCGGGTTGTGCAGCCACTTGCCCGGTCCGGCAATCGGTGTTTCGTGCATCGTGACGCGGCAGCCCCCGTTCTCGTCATTGAGTTCGAGGACGACGCGGGCTTCACCGACCGGCCGGCCGCGCACGAGCAGCGCCAACAGCTCGTGTGGTTGGCATTTCTCGACGATGGTTTCATCGCGGGTCACTAGCGGCCACGGCCCCGATGCATGGAACAGGTGCGCACCGACGCGGGGCCAATCTCGTTCCACCGCTCGCACATGCGAGTTTCCGACGACCCAGTTTGAAAACGTCCAGCCATTGCTCAGCACGTCCCAGACCGCCTCGCGGCTAGTGTCGATATGGCGGGTATTGGTAGCCATATTGGCTCCGATCCTCAGAAATTGCGACGCTGCCGATTCAACGCGTACGCACGTTAACACGATATCGACCCCCTCTGGCTGTCATTCGGTACGCTGGATAGTGGCAGTCAGGCAGTGGCGCAGCCGTTGATTTTTGGGAGCGTCATGAAGGCACTTACGTGGCAAGGCAACGCTAATGTTTCGGTAACCGAGGTCCCGGATCCGCGCATCGAGCAGCCCACCGACGCCATCATCAGGGTCACCTCGACCGCGATCTGCGGCTCGGATTTGCACTTATACGGCGTCTTGGGCCCATACCTGAAACCTGGTGACGTTCTCGGTCATGAGGCCATGGGCGTCGTGGAAGAGGTCGGTAGCGAGGTGCGCAACCTGCAGGCGGGCGACCGCGTCGTCGTTCCGTTTAATATCTCCTGCGGTCACTGCTGGATGTGCGAACGAAAGCTTTTTGCGCAGTGTGAGACCACGCAAGTGCGCAGCGAGGGCAAGGGCGCGAGCCTGTTTGGATATACCTCGTTGTACGGTTCGGTGCCAGGTGGCCAGGCAGAGTTTTTGCGTGTCCCGCAAGCGCAGTTCGGGCCGATCAAGATCCCCAACGGCACCCCCGACGACCAGTATTTGTTCCTCTCCGACGTGCTACCGACTGCGTGGCAGGCGGTCGTCTATGCCGACGTCCCGGACGGCGGCAGTGTCGCGGTGTTCGGACTCGGTCCGATCGGCCAAATGGCGGTGCGGATCGCGAAGCATTTGGGAGCGGGCAGGGTGATCGGCATCGATTCGGTGCCCGAACGACTCGCGCTCGCTCAGCGGTACGGCGCCGAAACAGTCGAT
>JBDTCL010000041.1:0-3723 GCA_039923595.1 Antricoccus sp.
CACGACATCCTATTCGTGGAACAATGGTGGCCATGGCACGGCTCAAAGAGGCAGTAAAGACCGCCCCGCAGCAGCAGCAGACCGTCGAAAGTGACGCTGCAGTTGAGCACGACGGGCAGTGGGTCGCGATTGTCTGGAACGATCCAGTGAACCTGATGACCTATGTCACCTATGTGCTCAAGAAGTTATTTGGCTATGACGATCCGACTGCGACCAAGCTGATGTTGGACGTGCACCAGAAAGGAAAAGCCGTCGTATCGACCGGTACCAAGGAATCGATGGAACACGACACCGCGCGACTACACGCTGCTGGTCTCTGGGCCACCTTCCAACCGGCATGAGCGGATCGCGCGCGCATTTTTGGCCAGAAAATGATCGGCTCGGTATGCAGGTCGAACCATTCGAGGTCGATCTGCTTGGTGAACTTATCGGGCAGGTCCGAGCGTTGCTGATGGAGCGCGCGACGGAGGTCGGTGCGGGGCAGCCATTCGCCGTCGAGCTCGATGACGAAGAGGCATTAATTGCCTCACTTGAGTCAGCGCTCACACCATTGCCGCCACCGACCGATGAGGTGATCGCGCGGTTGCTGCCCGGCGGGCGGATGGATCGAAGTGAGCAGGCTGACGCCAGCGCGGCAGAGTTCCGCAGGCTCACTGAGGACGATTTGCGTCGCACCAAAATCACTGACGCGGACAAAGCGTTAGAGGTGCTCGCACGGATTGAATCAGAGCCCACAATGACCCTCACCGAGGGTGAGCAACTGCTGCGGGCGATGAACGACGTAAGGCTTAGCCTTGGCGCGCGCCTCAATGTTGAGGAAGACACCGCCTATCCGCGCAAGATTCGTAACGAGCAGGACCAAGCGCTCGCGATCTACTTCTGGACCGGTGGCCTGCAGGAAGAATTAGTCGAGGCGGTCATGGCGCTCGACCTCGGCTGAGTGCGATCGGCGCTCATCGGCACCAGCGGCGGTCGAATCGTTCAATCGCCATTCCCTCCTACGAGGCCATCATCACGTGGTCGGACAAATCCTGCCAGGTGGTCCCCGCCTCGCGAAAACTCGCCTGCAAGTATCGCCTGTTAAAGAAATTCAATGAAATACCGTGTGGCTCATTCATGTGAGCCGAGTTCTCAGTGCTGAACTATGCAAGACCTATTGGGTTTTGGCGCGGCGGCGAGCGTAGTCCTGCAGCAGGCCGAGGCCGGTTAGCACTGCCGCAGCCGCGCAAATGAGCACGCCTCGCTGCGGCGTGGAACTGTGGCGCAACGCGATGATCGAACCGATCACGCCGACCGCCCCGGTGGCGAGCATGAATGCCACGATGCTCAGCCGCAGCAAGTTCGTCACGCCTTGATGGACGAGGTCGTGAAATTATCGGGATCGCGTTGATCATCCCAGACGCGTACGCGGCGAGCGCCCAGCCAGAGCGCGGGCAGACAGATCACCGCGCAGACGATGAGGATTGCAACGGCCATGATCTGCTGAGTCTAAGGACCGGATCGTCGGGTGACATTAACGCCACGCACAGCGCCCACTCATCTCTCGCACAGGCCGACTAATGAGGGCATTATGGAACCATGAGTATCTCAGATGGCAACGGCTCTAAGGCATCGCTGAGCACGTCAGCTGCGCCGGTGAAGAAGGAACGCGGCGTTCCGCGCCTCGAAAGACCACTGCCTGCAGCGATCTTTATGCTCGCGGTGGTTGCGCTTATGTATCTGCTTGAGATCATCGATCAGTCGACGAACTTGAATCTTGATCAGTACGGCATCAAGGCCCACCATCTTGATGGGCTGCCGGGCATGTTCGCCGCACCATTCCTGCACGCTTCATACGGACATCTGAGCGCTAATGCGCTGCCGTTCCTGGTGCTAGGCTGGCTCACGATGATCGGCGGGCTGTGGCGATTCCTATTGACGACCTTGATCGTCATCATTACCTCGGGCCTCGCGGCATGGACGCTGGCCTTTCCTAAAGACAATCACGTGATCTATATCGTCGGCGCCAGCGGCGTCATCGTCGGGTGGTTGGCGTACTTGCTGCTGCGCGGCATCTTCACCCGCAACATCGGCCAGATCATTATCAGCGCGGTGGTGTTGATCGCCTATGGCACAGCATTATTTGCCGTCTTCCCGCAGTCTGCAAATGTTTCCTGGCAGGCTCATCTTGGCGGTGCGATCGGCGGCGTGCTGGCGGCATGGCTGCTGCGTCGCAGTGGCCCAACCGGACTGAAATCAAAAGCGAGCAAGGTGCCTGCTGCATCGCTGTGAACCAGGCCACGGCCTTACGCTGAAGCATGTGAATTATTCTGCAACTGAGTTAGACCGACGCGCATTGCCGATCGGAGTTTTCGATTCCGGCGTCGGCGGTCTGACAGTCGCGCGCTCAATCATCGACCAACTGCCGTACGAAGAAGTCCGCTATTTGGGCGATACCGCGCATGTTCCCTATGGTCCACGGCCGATCGCGCAGATCCGCGAGTACGCGCTCGCATGCCTGGATCAGCTAGTCGCCGATGGCGTCAAAGCGTTGGTGATCGCTTGCAATTCCGCGAGCGCCGCATGTTTGCGCGATGCTCGCGAACGCTACGACGTTCCGGTTATTGAGGTCATCGCGCCTGCAGTTCGGCGTGCCGTCGCAGCTTCGGCCAATCACCGTATCGGTGTCATCGGCACTGCGGCCACTATCGACAGTCATGCGTACGCAGATGCGTTCGCGGCGGCGCCGCATGTGCAATTACATGGCGTCGCGTGCTCAGAATTTGTTGAGTACGTCGAGCAAGGTATCACCAGCGGCCGACAAATCATTGATCTCGCGCGAACATATCTGCAGCCGCTGATCGACGCGGACATTGACACCCTCATTCTCGGCTGCACACACTACCCGATGCTGATCGGCGCGATCAGTGTCGTGATGGGTGATCGGGTCACACTTATCAATTCTGCGGATGAGACCGCAAAAGATGTTTATCAGGCCCTTACCCGGCTCGACCTGCTCCGCGCAGATCATCATCAGCGTCGCCATCATTTCCTGGCCACCGGCGATCCTGAACCATTCGCGGTGCTGGGCCGCCGGTTTCTTGGCGCCTTGGTCGATGAGATTCCAGCAGTGGAGCAGACCGGCACGATGCCGGTCATCAGGTGAGCACTGAACCGCAGCAGCGAGTCAGTCGCGGGGTTTGGATCTGCTTCGCGGTCGGAGTGTTGTCCTACATCGTCGCCGTTTTCAACCGGAGCTCATTCGGCGTAGCGGGGCTTCCAGCGGCGGAACGATTCTCGGCCTCGGCCAGTGATGTCGCTGCATTCGCGGTAGTGCAGCTGATTGTCTATGCAGCGCTGCAGATCCCGGTCGGCATCATGATTGATCGGTTCGGGTCCCGCCGGTTGATCATTATTGACGGCATTTTGATGACCGTCGGCCAGGCACTGCTCGCGCTCGTCGGCTCGATCACTCCTGCGCTTCTCGCACGGGTTTTGATCGGTGCCGGCGATGCATTCACCTTCACCTGCGTACTGAGATTGGTCTCCGACTGGTTTCCGTCTCGCCGAGTGCCCGTGATCACCCAAATGACTGGACTTTTGGGACAAGTCGGGCAGATTATGAGTGCGATCCCGTTCGCCGCTTTACTCGCCGTACAACCGTGGACCTTTAGTTTTCTGATGGCTGCCGCAGTGACCGGTCTGAGTACGGTCATCGTGATCGTGTTTCTGAAACAACCGCCG
>JBDTCL010000042.1:0-11544 GCA_039923595.1 Antricoccus sp.
ATGACATTGCCATAACGCCGACCTCGTAACACCGAAGGGTCGGTGATGAATGCCATGCGGTCAACGGATTCGACATCGACAGCGAATCTCTCACTAACGGTGGCAAGTTCGGCGCGGGTCAGTGACATCCGTGGGTTCTCCCCAATGTTCGTGATGTATAGCCCTCCCGGACGAAGTACGCGGCGTACCTCGTCCAACAATTGACTGTTCTGCAGATGCTCGGGGGTCGCCCGACCCACGAACGCATCACGAATCACGACGTCAAAGCGGGCTGCCTCGCTTTGACAGAGCGCATCGTAAGCGTCGGCATGGACGATGCGGAATCGGCGCGAGGAGCGCACACCGAACTGTTGGCGGACTACTTCGATCAACGCAGCATCAATTTCGACCAAAACCTGCCACGAACCTGGCCTGGTCGCCTCCACATAGACACCTAAGGTGCACGCTGCTGCTCCCAAATGCAGCACTCGAAGCGGCTCACCCGCCGCACCGAGTGAATCGAGTAGGTCACCGATCCAGCGAGTGTATTCAAAGTCTAGATAGGTGGGATCACCAAGCGCGACGTACGACATCATGACCTCGTCTACGGTCAATAACCAGCCGCCGTCTCGATCGCCATCCATTGCTAGCTGCGCGGTCGCGTTGTTAAGCTGATACTGGCCTGGTTGGGGGTTAGGTCGAAGAAAACGCAGCCGGTCAGACTGCGACCTGGGTAACCAATACCGAGGACCGTCGCCAGGAATAACCGCAGATCTAGCGCGCCGAGACATCAGCACCCTTAACCGATGATGGCGACATCGTGCCCCGGGGGGTCGACCGTGTCCACAGCGGGGAAGTATTTATCCACCGGCGCACCGACCGCTGTTTGCCTGGGCACATGCAGCTCACAGTAGTGGAATGAACAAGCGACGATCGACTTCGAATCCAAAGCAACCGATTAACCGCGGCACGCGGGATCGTCGGCACGGTAATCAACCGATGCGGGTCAAGATCCGCGGCATCGCACAATTGCGCGAAGCGATACCGTATCTACTCGGATTTTCACCAGAGCACTCAGTGGTATTTGTCGGCTTAGGGCCCGATGACACGGTATCCATCACCGGACGAATCGATGCACCCACCACAGCGGCAGAAGCAGCTGATGTCGCGAGAGCGATCCGTACCGCGCTTGCCCATACATCGGTGGGCCCGATCGTGATGGCACATTTCGGCGACTTAGATCCGCACGCTGACCAACTGGCCGAGCAAATCAAGATGCGCCCGTTTGCCTTAGTGATCGATATGCAGCTTAAAAATGACGGGTTGATGGTTGCAGATTGGTCCTGGGCAGACCCACTGGGTAAGGCCGAGGCGGTGCGCGCTAGTCCGCCATCCATTGCGCTGGCCAATGCGATCGCCGGACGACAGACCTTCGGCACGCGCGCAGAACTGATACGACAAGTCGATCCGTTGCCGAGCGGGCAGCGAGTAGTTATCGCTGCTTACCTACAGGAACTACCTGGATTGGAACTGCCAATGACCAAACTTTTTAGTGCGCTAGAGGACGTAATCGTGAGGGATCGATTGGCCTATGACAGTGAGTACGGCCGACGTCCCATGAGCGCCGAAGAAATCGCGATGTGGTGCCACGCCCTCGAGCGTGGCGTTGTACGTGATGCGATGCTTCGCCTTATTGTCACCGGTGTCGAACCCATCCTCGACGCGATCTGGCTCAACATCATGCAGGTGGCGCCCGAGGACGTTGTGGCACCCGCGGCGATGCTGTATGCCACGTCTATGTACCTGAGCGGTGATGGAGTGCTAGCCCGATCGGCGACAGATCGCGCGTTACGGTCCCGACCGAACTATGCGTTCGCCGCCACCATAGCTTCGGCTCTAGACGCCGGTTTTCCACCGAAAAAGTTCCGGTCTTTGATGTGCGAAGTGATGCAACTGCACGACGACAGCGCCCAGAAGCTAGATGGTTGCGATGACGAAGATGTGATCGGCGATTGCTGCCTCTAGGTCAATCTCACCGAGACGCACACCTGTTCCGTTCACGGCAACCGGGAGAGTCGATCCAGGTCGCACGCCGCCGCTGTCGAGTTTGCGCAATAGGTCAATGTCAGGCTGCAGATGCTCAGATATTCGGCGGATCGTCACCGTCGATGATCTGGCAGCAGCTGCCGATAGTGTGAGCAGCGGTCCGTCATTGACCGCCATCTCGGTAGCGCCGAGCGCAGCCAAGCCGGGGACCGGGTTGCCATAAGGATCAATATGCGGATCGTCCAAAATGGCGACGATTTTGGCTTCGACGTCATCGCTCATCACGTGCTCCCAGCGACAAGCCTCAGCATGCACTTTTTCCCACTCCAAGCCGAGCACGCGGGTTAGCAGGAGTTCGGCCAGGCGATGCTTTCGCATCACCGATGTTGCATAGGTCCGGCCTTCATCGGTCAATTCCAGATGCCGGTCGCCCTCGACGTTGACCAACCCGTCTCGCTGCATTCGAGCCACCGTCTGGCTCACCGTCGGGCCGCTCTGATGCAGACGCTCGGCTATCCGGGCGCGCAACGGGACGGTGCCCTCTTCCTCAAGTTCAAAAATAGTCTTGAGGTACATCTCGGTGGTATCGATCAGATCGTTCACCGCGCTCCTTCGGTCAATGCAGATCTTATCGGTTAGCGACAGATACCGATATTTCAGTGCAGCAATAGGGATGGTCGGTCGTGGCCAGCAAACGTTCGTCGTAGGCTGTGCCGATGGAGGATCGCGCCGACATCATCGATGCCATGACCGCTAAGCATCTCATTGCCGCAGCATCGCCGCCATCAGTGCTGGACACCCAATGGGTTCTTGGTGGCAGCTCCGATGCTGGATATGAGCAGTACCTCGCCGCGCACCTTCCCGGCGCCCAGCACTGTGATCTTGAAACCGTTCTCGCGCGTCCTCGTACGCCGGGTAGTGCAGCGATCGGCGGCCGTCATCCACTTCCGAATCCCGCGGACTTGCAGCGCGACTTGCGCAAACTTGGTGTGACGCTCGACCGACCAGTAGTCGTTTACGACGACGGTGCCGGTTACGCCGCTGCCCGCGCGTGGTGGGTGCTGACCTGGGCGGGGCATCCAGATGTGCGGGTGCTTGACGGCGGACTGGTCGCATGGCAGGAGGCTGGTGGTGAAATTGAGCGCGGCGTTCCTCAAAACAGCCCAGTCGCCAGCTCGTTCACGGTAGTGAGCGGATCGCTCGCGAGTCTGGATGCAGAAGGTGTTGCTGAACTTCTGGAGGCAGGCGGTCTGGTCCTCGATGCTCGAGCACCGGAGCGTTTTCGTGGTGATATTGAACCGATCGACCCAGTCGCCGGTCACATTCCTGGCGCCAGAAACCTGCCCACTACGGCAATTATGCGTGCAAGCGGTGGTTATCGCACCGCCGAGCAGATCCGGGCAACTCTCGGTGCCCTCGATGCTGAGCGTGAGATCGCGGTGTACTGCGGTTCGGGGGTGACGGCCAGTCATGTTTTGCTGGGTCTGCGGACGGCCGGTATTCGCGCCACGCTTTACCCAGGATCGTGGAGTGATTGGATTACTGATCCTCAACGCGGCGTCGAGCGCGGTAGCGTGTTGCCATGAGCAAGTCGATAGCAGTCATCTGGAGCGAGGAACTCCTCAGATATGACCTCGGTGGTGAGCACCCGATGCATCCGGTTCGGATTGATCTGACGATGCGGCTGGCCAGGTCGCTTGGTGTTCTTAATGACCCGGGCGTCGAATTGGTGAGCCCGGAGCCCGCGACCTCGGCGCAGATCGAGCGGATCCATACCGCTCGTTACGCCGCTGCAGTACGCGACGCACCGATTGCGCCTTGGGGAATCGGGCACGGCCTCGGGACCGATGACAACCCGATCTTTTGGGGTATGTACGAAGCCTCGGCACTGGTCGCGGGGGGCACCCTGCAGGCGGTGCAGTTGGTTTGGCGGGGTGAGGCAGACCATGCGGTCAGCATCGGCGGCGGACATCACCACGCCATGCCCAGTAGCGCGGCGGGCTTCTGTGTATTTAACGATCTGGCCATCGCAATCGCGTGGTTACTGGACAACGGTGTCGAACGAGTGGCGTATGTCGATACCGATGTTCACCACGGCGATGGCGTTCAGGCCGCATTTTACGATGACCCGCGCGTGATGACGGCAAGCATCCACCAGTCGCCGATATCGCTATGGCCTAATACCGGTTTTGCCTCGGAACTCGGCCGAGGCGACGCAGTCGGTACGAGCATCAACGTGTCGCTGCCACCAGGGGCGACAAATGGGGATTGGTTTCGCGCTTTCGAGGCGACCATTCCGGCAGCACTTCGGCAATTTCGGCCGCAAATCATAATCACGCAGTGTGGTTGCGACACCCATCACGAGGATCCACTGGCGGACCTGTCATTAACCGTGGACGGGCATCGGGCCATTTACGCCCGATTGCGTGTGCTCGCCGAAGAGCTGTGTGACGGTAAGTGGGTTGCCACAGGCGGCGGCGGATACGGGCTGGTTCGCGCAGTGCCACGCTCATGGACGCACCTGTTGGCAGAAGTCATCGGTACCCCAATCGATCTGAACACGCCCATTCCGCAGGTTTGGACCGATCAACTCAACGAATCGGTACTGCCGTCATTTATGGCTAACGCCGTAGGATTCCGCACGCCGCCAGAGACGATGGGGGAGGGTGCTTCGGTAGATTATGTACCGTGGGGTGGTGAGGGCGAGACGGCCCTGGATAAGGGAATCTTGCAAGCCCGCAAGGCCTTCTATCCGCTTCTAGGACTTGATCCGGACGATTCACGAGATTAGCTGAGCATTAAACGGGACGGACATTCGATGAGCGTTGGCAAAGACGATTCATGCCCTTCGGTTGACCCGACGACGGCAGAAAATTACCCGCCGCATTGGGAAGCCGACGTGATCGCATCTGATGGCGGCACGGTGCATGTACGGCCAATCGTTCCCGAGGATGCTGACCAGTTGGTTTTGATGCACGGTCGATGCTCTGAACGCACCCGGTATTTGAGATTCTTCGGTCCTTATCCTCGTATTCCCCAGCGTGATCTCACCCGGTTTGTCACGGTCGATTTTCATGACCGGGTGGCGTTTGTGGTATTTCTGGGCGCTGATCTGATCGCCGTTGGTCGATATGACCGCTATCCGCATACCGATGAGGCCGAGGTAGCTTTTCTCGTCGAAGATCGTCATCAGGGCAGAGGCTTGGGCCCGATGTTGCTGGAGCATCTTGCTGCGGCAGCTCGCGAGAACGGCATCAAAGCTTTTGTTGCCGAAGTCCTTGCTGAAAACGGACGCATGGTGCGCACCTTTATCGATGCTGGATATAGCCCGCAGCGCGCCTATGAGGACGGTGTCGTACGGCTGGATTTCCCGATCGCGCCGACCGATAGTTCGGTGGGGGTTGCTTATGCTCGGGAGCAACGGGCCGAGGCGCGGTCGTTGGAGCGGTTACTGACCGCTCGGTCGGTAGCCCTTATCGGAGCCAGCAACGACCGACACAAGCTCGGTTACAGCATCCTGCGACATTTGCTCGACGGCGACCTCGCCGGGCCGATCTACCCAGTCCATCCAACCTCGCCGCATGTGGCTGGCGTCCCGGCTTATGCATCGGTGCTTGATATCCCGCATGACGTTGATCTTGCGATTTTGGCGGTTCCGGCCGATCAGGTCGGTGAGGTTGTGGAGGAATGTGGCCGGAAGCAGGTGCGCGGTCTGGTGGTGATCTCCGGTGGCTTTTCCGAGCATGATGAAGATGGACGTACCAAACAACAGGCTCTTGTGGAGTCTGCGAGGGCGTACGGTATGCGCGTCGTGGGTCCGAATTGCCTTGGTGTGATGAATACGGCGGCCGACGTACGACTGAACGCTTCGATTTCACCGAATGTGCCGTCCCCAGGACGGGTTGGCTTTTTCTGTCAGTCCGGTGCTCTTGGCGTCGCTATTCTCGCTGATGCCAAGGCCAGGGGACTCGGCATGTCGACATTCGTATCAGCGGGAAACCGTGCCGACGTCAGCGGCAACGACCTGTTGCAATACTGGGCCACCGATGATCGGACCGACGTCATCTTGCTGTTGCTAGAAAGTTTTGGCAATCCACGCAAGTTTGCGCGGCTGAGTCGTGGAATTGGCCGTGAGAAGCCGATCATCGCCGTCAAGAGTGGCCGGAATTCCGGCGCGAAGGCCGATCTTGCGCCGCATGCCGTGATCATGAGCGATGCTGTGGTGCAGGCGCTCTTTGAGTCATCGGGTGTGGTGCGAGTAGAGACTCTCGAGCAGGGTTTCGATCTAGCGTTTCTGTTGGCGCATCAGCCATTTCCCACATCAAACCGAATCGCGGTGGTTGGTAACTCTTCAGCCCTCGGGGTGCTGGTCATCGATGCCTGCCACGATCGTGGACTGCGCGTCGCGGCCGGCTATCCGGTGGATATCGGGCCGGTCGGCAGTGTTGAGGTCTTTGAGGAGGCAGTGCGCAACGCGCTTGAAGATAAAGATGTTGATGCAGTTGTGGCAGTTTTCGTACCGCCGGTGGTGACTGACGAGGCGCCTTACGCTGAGGCCCTCGGTCGGCTGTCGCTGAGCGTTGACAAGCCGATTGTGACGACCTTTCAGGGTCTTAGCGGTGTCCCTGCCGGCCTTCGCCGCGTTGGTGATCGCGGCGAGGTGATGCGAGGGTCCGTCCCGTCTTATCCGACTCCTGAGCGCGCAGTGCTGGCCCTTGCGCGAGCGGTGACCTATTACCGGTGGCGCACGTCGCCGATCGGCGTGCTCCCACAATTCGACGATAACGATCGTGAGGCGGCTCGAGCGGTCGTGCAGAAGATTCTGCGGGAGCAGCCGGATGGACGGGCGCTCTCACCGCAAGAATGCCGCGATGTGCTCGGTGCGTACCAGATCGCCCCGAACCGAAAAGACCCCGGCGACGATGGGGTGCCGATTGCCGTAGGACTTGTCGATGACCCATCCTTTGGGCTACTGGCAAGGTTCTCATTATCTGGGCTTGCCTCAGAACTTTTTGACGACGTGGCCTACCGTGCCCTGCCCTTAACAGATACCGACATTGAGGCGCTGGTACGCACACCGCGTGCCTTTCCATTACTTCGCGGTTACCGCGGCGCGTTGCCGGTTGATCTAGAGTCGATCTATGAGCTCATCGGCCGGTTGTCCGTACTGGCAGAAGACATCCCACAGATTAGATCGCTCATCTTAGATCCAGTCATCGCAACATCAGCGGAGATTATGGTGATGCGGGCAAGCATTATCGTTGGACCGAGCCGTCTGGTGCACGTGCCAGGCCCACGAAAACTGGCCCCCGCGTAACGCGAGGACCAGCAATCGTTGTGAAGCTATTTAACTGAGGTAATCGCGCAAGCCTGCAGAGCGTTCGGGTGTCCGAAGTTTCGCCATCGTCTGGCGTTCGATTTGTCGAACTCGCTCGCGTGACATCCCGAACTCTTTACCGATTTGTTCCAACGTGAACGGTTTTTGCCCATCCAGACCAAATCGACGTGAGACCAGCTGACGCTCGCGCTCATCGAGATTCTCCACGACGCGCCGCACATCAGCACGCATCATGTCGAAACTAATGGCCTCGTCGGCGGCAGGCGTGTCACTGTCCTCGATGAAATCGCCGAGGGCAGCATCCTCATCGGTGCCCACGGTTTGATCAAGACTCAATACGTCGCGTGAGTGCTCGAGCAGTTCCACGATTTTGGCTGGCTTAAGATCCAATTCAGCAGCAAGGTCATCGATCGATGGTTCCTGACCTAGTTCCTGATGCATCCGGCGTCTGGTACGGATTACCTTGTTGACCTGCTCGGCAAGATGGACCGGCAGACGAACTGACCGGCCTGAATCAGCCATCGCCCGTGAAATAGCTTGGCGGATCCACCAGGTGGCATAGGTGGAAAATTTGAAGCCCTTGGCGTAATCGAATTTCTCGACTGCGCGGACGAGCCCGAGGTTGCCTTCTTGGATCAAATCAAGGAACGCCAGGCCGTGGCCGGTATAACGCTTAGCAACCGACACGACTAGGCGCAGATTCGCCTCTAGCAGATGCGATTTGGCTTTTTGCCCGTCGACGACCACAGCGCGCAGCGCGCGGCGCTTGGCTTGAGAGTATGTCTTCTCCGGATCGCCTAAAAGGCGTTCGGCGTACAGGCCTGCTTCGATCCGGCGAGCTAAGTCGACCTCTTGGTCGGCGGTTAGCAGCTTGATTTTGCCAATTGAGGTGAGGTAGACCCTCACGAGATCTGTCGATGGGGCGGACTCACCTGCCGAAGCGGACTCCCAATTAATGTCGCCCGAAGCAGGAGCGGTTGCTGTCACAGTCATTTCGAGACCTCGAATCTCACGTCGTCAATCACTCGGAGGCAGCACCAGATTGCGATGGCTGAACACCTCGCATATATAACGGACGGATACCGGAGTTGTTCCCGTTCTAAACGAGGGCGATCTTTATCTCAGTTCAATCACAGTCAATCCCACTGCCTTAGTGAGTATTCGGAGTCACCGCGAGATCGGATTGGTATTGCTGCCGATTAAATTCGAAGTCAGTTTCCCAATGCTCGGGCGCGCAAATCAAGATCGCGATTCGCTGCTTCGATCGGGCTCAATGGCGTCCCATCTCGCAACAGTTTGCGCGCGATCATGTGGTCTGCGGGGCGATTAATGCTCTCCACGCAACTGAGCGTCAGTCGATCGAAATGGAAGATACTGAAAGCACCTTGCTCGCGGTTGCCGCGGATAACTTGATCACCACTCCCGCCGTAGATTCCGGCAATTTTCAATTTGACTCCAGCCTGATCACTATAAAACCAGGGCACCGCGCCGTAAGGCTCGTCGCGACCAAGGATGCCCGCCGCCACGGTTGAGCCCTGATCGGTGGCATTTTGGACGGCCTCTAATCGGATTTGGCGATGCCTGAAGGGGAATGAAGCGCAGTCGCCGAGTGCGTAAATATGCGGCGCAGAGCTCAGCAAATATTGATTAACGACGATACCTGGATCGATCTCGAGACCGGCCTGGAGCGCTAACTCTGAGGCCGGTTCAACGCCAAGGCCGATCACCACCAAATCGGCCGGATAAGAAGCGCCGGAGGTGCCGATCACCGCATTGACTGAGCGCTCATCGCCCTGCAGGCTGGCCAATCCTTCGCCGAAGATCAGCTCGGTTCCTGCGGCTTGGTGTAATTCGCTGAAGTAGTCACTCGCGTACTTTGACAGCACCCTGCTCATCGGACGATCGGCAAGGTCGATGACGGTTGTCGGCAGCCCAGCTGCGCGGGCAGCCGTCGCGAACTCTAGTCCGATAAATCCCGCACCAACCACCACGACGGAGGTTGCGCTGCTCATCGCTGCACGAAGAGGCTCAAGATCATCGCGGGTTCGCAGATAGTGCACACCATTGAGGTCCGAGCCATCGCATACGGCAACCCGGTTGTGGGCACCGGTGGCGAACACGAGATCGTCGTACTCCAATCGCTCACCGCCACCGAGGTGGATCTGCTGCGAATCGGGCACAACCTTAGTTACCGCCGTCGAAAGTCGCAGATCGATATGCTGCTCGGCGAAGAAGGCAGCAGATCGAAGCGCCAGGGGATCGCCGGCTTCGATAAGGCATTCTTTGGAGAGTGGGGGACGCTGATACGGCTGATGCGAGGTGCGTTCAAGCAGGCTGATCTGGCCCTCGTAGCCACCCTTGCGCAATGCATCAGCAACTTCGACGCCACCGTGACCGGCGCCAATGATGACCGTACGCATTACGGCTCACTGTCGTGCTGGAGGCTGTTCGCGATCATCTGGCTACCCTACGTTGGGCGCCCGCTCGTCAGGTCAGCCATGCTTGCACGATGGGAGCCAACGATTGCAGCTCAAGCTGATAATTACGAATGACCCGTTGGTCTCGTCGCGGCTGGGTCGCAGGCGTGATGGTGATAATTCCTAAGCCGATCGCAACGGCACCTGCGTGCTTGAGCCCGGCGGTCCACGCGTCGTGATCGGCGCCTTCACCGGCCCAAAGTTGCACATAGCGCGCAGGTGGCACCACGGCTCGCTCAATGACTAAGCAATCAAGATTTGCCGCGCGCGCTGCTGCGAGAATTGGCTCGATCGGATCGGATTCGCGGTAGACCCAGTTCGCTAGGAATTGACCGACGCCGCCGAGAGGCAATGCGCAGCCAATCGAGGTAAGGATTTGCTGGGCCTGCCCCTCACCCACCGTCGAGTCACGAAAAATGTGCGCCCGGCCTGGGTTACCTATGACGAACGGCGGATTCCAGCTGATGAAAGCGGCCTGGTCAGTCTCTAGGACCGCTGTTCCATCTCCGCAGAGTGGTGTCCAACTCTCACCGGCTAGGGCGCTGGTGAGCTCGGCAAATGCTAATGCTCTCGGGTTGACATCAGTAACGACGACCTCGTCCATATGCTGCAGCAAGCCGAGCGCCAGGGCTCCAGAGCCGGTTCCTAAATCGACGGCGCATCCGCCAACGCTCAACGGAGGCCTAGCGTAGGCAAGCGTCATTGCTGCGTTGCCGGGCCCGCCGACATAGTTTTCCTCGCCGTCCTGCCACTCGAAGTCCGAAGCTATCCAGCCCGCGGTCGCGGGAAGATCGTTCCACGCCACGCAGACCGTCGAGCGAACGTAATCCCCATCGAGCCGAATCAGCAACCCGGTCGCTACGAGCTCATCGGTCGGCAGCTTGTTAACCGATCCAGCGGGCACCGGATCGCCTTGGCTAAATAGTCGCCAAAGCGGCAACATCTCTGCTGGTGCGCTGAGCCGAACGCTGAGCACGTCGCGCAATTGCCTGCCACACCGGGCGCGCAAGACTGATAGATCGGGCCGGTTCAGATCCCAAGTAGTCAATTCGTTGATCATTGTAAATTCTTAGCCCGTCCAGATCTGGAGGTCACCTGCGCCATTCGTCGGAATGGCGCAGGTGCCAATGCGACGCGGTGAGCTCGATATGAGCAGAACGTCCCCGATCCCCGTTACCTTGAGAAACGCTATCGGCTTTTGCATAGTACCGATGACCTGCTCAAGCGCTCGTTGAAGCGCCGCGGCACCGCACAGCGCTTGATCCTCGAGGTATCCAAACTCCTTGAGTTCGATTGCGCTCACCGCCCTAATCTGCAGCACCCCGCTAGCTGCGACGTTGAAGCCGTAGCCGGTCGCATCTGCAGCGTTGGTGTAAATAAGTCTCGAAGCTCATACGTAGCTTCGCGTCGCCCTGGTGCGGGGCGCGCAATCACGCCGTCGCGGACGGCGGCCTCGATTAGCGCAGCGATGAAGTTTTCCAGCTGCGGGTGTGACCCTGGGCCATCTCCATGCGATTTGGCAGATCGTCCGGCTCATCGGACAACGCGCACAGATCGCCTCGGTGATAACCAGCAGCCGGTTCGGCAAAGGTGGCATCGTTCAAATCCGAGGGTAACCACGTGCTCGCCCACACCGGGGCGTCCTTGACCATGTCAAATGGCCAGTCTCGAGCTGCGAACTGAGCTTCTGCGTGGACCCAGGCA
>JBDTCL010000043.1:0-2951 GCA_039923595.1 Antricoccus sp.
GAGATCGTCCCTATGCGGTGGTGGAGTCCGGCCGCGTGGGTCTGCGCAGTGATCTCAAAGTGCGGAGTCAGTGTCGTTGCGGGTCGTGATGTTTGGCCGTAGTTTGAGGCCCCCGGCTTTGCGGCGAAAATTGCGTCGCAGTGGGAGGAAAGGAACTGACTGTGGAATCGTCTTGGAGATCTCTGTCCGTCAAGCGGGAGTTGAGGATGTGGAGGCGATTGCGCCGCTTTTCGACGCGTATCGGTAGTTTTATAAATGCCCGGCCGATCTTCAGCTTGCATGCGACTACTTGATCAGCTGGATCGGGCAGGGTGACTCAATCGTCTTTTTACGTTTTCCGGCGGCGAGGCTGTCGGGTTTACTCAGTTGTATCCAACGTTTTGTTCCCTCGAGACGAGTCCTATCTTCGTTCATTACGATCTGTACGTCGCGCCCGAGTCGCGTCGGTATGGGGTGGGCCGGGCGCTTATGACGAGGGCTGAAGAGTTTGGGCGGGCCCAAGGAGCCGTCAGGCTGGATCTCACCACGCAGACGACCAATGTGAAGGTCCAATCAGTGTACGAATCGCTGCTTGGTGCCCGGATCGATCGAAGCCGCCCATGATGGTCACTTGCACCGAGCCTTCGAGTGACTCTGCTGATGCGCCGTATAGCTCGACTTCTTGGCGCATGGTCTGTACTGCGTAGATGAGGCCGACGCCAGCGGCGCGGTCCCGAGCGGCGATTGCCGGCAGGCTTGGCAGCGGAACAAGCCACCGCAGCTCGTCCAGCACGCGGCACACCGGTGGAGAGTGACGCCGCGAGGGCACCGCAGCCGCCGTCGACCGGGCGGTGTAGAACCACTCTTCCGCGAAGGGTCAGGATCGGCGACACCGCACCAGCGATCTCCTCAGAGGCAAGCAGATAAATCGTCTCCCCATTAAGGATCGACTGCCGAATGTCCAGTGACGTGCTGGGTTCCCCAACGAAGGCGTGGCCTTGCGCGGTGCCGAACGGGTGGGCAAAGGTTAATGCGCGGACAGAAACACCCACGAATTCGATCTGCCTGTGCACGATCTGCTCGCTAGTGGCTTTGCTAGTCCAGTCTTATGGAGCACAACCGCTTGTCTGGCAGTCACTTCGATCGCCGTTATCGGCCTCCACATCGCCAATGTGAGAGAAATATCGACCACTCTCACGAACAACATCGTGCCGCCATCGACGCGACAGCCGCCCGTGAGTCGACGTCTGCTCGTACGGGATGGAAGATCATTGTGACGCGACCGCTGCGTTGCTGCGCGACCTCAGCCATCAGTGTGAGTAACCAGAAGTGTTAGCTATCGAAGCTTTGTTATCGAAAGGGAGCGCATGACGATCAGCATCGAAGACCTCACCCCCCGGATCGAAAGCGGTGAAATCGACACCGTCCTGGTCGTATTTACCGATATGCAGGGCCGGCTACTCGGAAAACGATTGCACGGTCGGTACTTTCTTGACACCGTCGTCGGGCACGGTACTGAGGGCTGCAATTATCTGCTGACCGTCGATGCGGACATGAATACCGTGGACGGTTACGCCATCTCATCGTGGGAGCGCGGCTACGGCGACATGGTGTTCGCCCCCGACATGTCGACCCTTCGTTTAACGCCGTGGCTTCCTGGCACCGCGATGGTCCAGTGCGATCTGACCTGGATGGACGGTGCACCAGTCCGTCCATCGCCGCGGCAAATCTTAGATGCTCAACGTCAGCGACTGGCCAAAAAAGATCACCTCGCGTACTCCGGCACCGAGCTGGAATTCATCGTCTTCGAGGACACCTATGAGGAAGCATGGTCGAACCGGTACCAAAATCTGAAGCCGTCCAATCAATACAACGTTGACTACTCGATTCTTGGTGGATCGCGAGTCGAGCCGTTACTACGCGATATCCGCAATCACATGTACGCGGCAGGAATGACGGTCGAGGGGACCAAGGGCGAATGTAACTACGGTCAGCATGAGACGACGTTTCTGTTCGATGAAGTGATCAAGACTGCCGACAATCACAGCGTCTACAAGAACGGCGCCAAGGAAATCGCCTCCCTGCATGGCAAAGCCCTCACATTTATGGCGAAATACAACGAGCTGGAGGGCAACTCCTGTCACATCCATCTGAGCTTGCGCGGCACGGATGGCAGCCTCGTGTTTGCTGATGACGAGGCTGAGTACGGCCACAGCGTGATGTTTAATCACTTCTTAGCTGGAATGCTTTCGACCATGCGCGAGATGACGTTGCTTTATGCACCCAACATCAACTCCTACAAACGGTTTGCGGTGGGGTCGTTCGCGCCCACCACGGTTGCTTGGGGGCGGGATAATCGCACCTGCTCGTTGCGGGTGGTCGGTCACGGGCCGAGCCTGCGCGTGGAAAATCGCCTGCCGGGCGGCGATGTCAACCCCTATCTCGCCATCGCAGGAATGATCGCCGGCGGATTACACGGCGTTGAGAACGAACTTGAGCTTGAAGCGCCACTCGACGGCAATGCGTACACCTCGAGCAAGCCGACCGTACCGACGACGCTCGCCGAGGCCCGCGCGTTGTTTGCTCAATCAACGGTCGCGCGGGCGGCATTCGGCGACGACGTCGTCGAGCACTATGTGCACGCCGCAGACACCGAAATTACCGCGTTCAACGCCGCAGTGACGGACTGGGAACGAGTCCGTGGATTTGAGAGGTTCTAAATGAGCAGCTTACTTCCATTCGAGGATCAGGCAGATGCCATCGCAAAGGCCAATGACACGGAGTACGGTCTTTCTGGGTCGATCTGGGCTCGCGATTTTGGAAGGGCAACCCGAGTCAGTCGCAAAGCCGCGCCGGGCAATCTCTCGGACGATTCATCCGATGCGTTCGATTCGTTCACCGAGATCAAGAGCGTCTTCTATGCGACCGATTAAGCACGTCGGGCACTAGGCAGCATGGACCATCACATCGAG
>JBDTCL010000044.1:0-4082 GCA_039923595.1 Antricoccus sp.
ATGCGAAGTCTTATGTGTCTTTCATCCACCGTGTGCGGGCGGCCGAGCGGTCTCTAGGCTCGACCGAGCTGAGCGAGACGGTATCGAAATATCTCTTTAAACTCATGGCATACAAGGACGAGTACGAAGTTGCACGGTTGTCCCTTGATTCAGCGCTCGAAGACGACATCAAGTCGCAGTTCGGTGATGAGGCGAAGTTTTCTTACCGACTGCACCCGCCGATGCTTCGCGCGTTGGGGATGGATAGCAAGATTAGCATTCCTCAGGCTGCAGGCAAGCAGATGTTCAAGGCGCTATACCTCATGCGAAAAGTTCGTGGCACCAAGCTCGATCCCTTTGGCAGAGCACATGTACGCGTTGTGGAGCGCGAGCTGATCGATGAGTACAAATCCGCTATCTCGACACTGATCGACAGGCTGAGTGCTGACGGACTCGCCAGCGCCGTCGAGATTGCGTCGCTACCGGATATGGTGCGCGGCTACGAAGACATCAAGATGCGCAACGTCGCTGTGTATCGCGCCAAACTCTACGAACTGATGCCGCGCAGCTAAACCATCCCCAAACCGTCGCGCGGAAGCCACTATAAGACGGGATCGACATTTTTTAGTGATCGGCTCATACTGAGCGTGCCATTGTGAGGGGTTGTTGAAAGCCCGCTCCCGATGGTTGCGTATTGACCCGCACCCAAGATGAGAGCCGATCAGAAATGAACTCACTCACGCAGGGAACTGACGAACCTCCAGATGGTGCCCAAACTTTTCAGGTGTCTGGCAATACCTACGACGCGTTTATGGGCCGGTACTCCCAACCGCTCGCGGCCAAATTCGCTGATCTGGTTGGGATCCAGACTGGCATGTCGGTGTTAGATGTGGGTTGCGGGCCGGGCGCGCTGACAAGTGAGCTGATTGATCGAGTCGGAACCTCGGCGGTGTCGGCCTGTGATCCGTCACCGGCTTTCGTGCAGGACTGTCGATTGCGTCATCCCGAGATAAATCTTCGGCAGGGCCGAGCTGAATCGATTCCGTTTGAAGATGACACATTCGACGCTGTGATGGCGCAACTGGTGCTTCATTTCGTCAGTGAGCCAGCGATGGCGGCCAGCGAGTTCCGCAGGGTGTTGCATCCGGACGGCGTCGCGGCAGCTTGCGTCTGGGATTTCGCTGAGGGCATGCAGATGCTGCGATATTTCTGGGATGCTGCCCTCGTGATCGATTCGGCTGCGCCCGACGAAGCGCGCACCCTTCGGTTTGGTCGGGAAGGTGAGATCTCGCAGCTGCTCGAGGGGGCAGGATTCCAGCAGATTTCTGAAAGCACACTGACAGTGAGTTCGACCTATACCGATTTCGACGAGCTGTGGTCGGGGTTTATGGCTGGTATTGGTCCGGCTGGCGCATATCTGGTGGGTCGTTCCGAGGGCGATCGCGCTGCCCTCCGCGCAGAAATGCTGAGCGCTCTTGACTCGCCGACTGAGCCGTTCACGTTGGAAGCGATCGCTCGTTGCGCCTGGGGTCGTTCGCCGGACTAGGCGACCGGTACAGCTCGAGCCGGCGGACCAGGCCGAACCTCCGACGCGTCCGCGAAGCAACGGGAAATTTTACTAGGTTGCGTGACTAACTGGTGGTTGATGGCGTCTACTCGGGACCAGGCGGAACTATCCACAGCCGGTGCGCACTAACTACTCCGATCGTCCTGCGGTACGTATCGATACACTCCGCCTGACAACAGCGTCTGTATACGTACCGCAGGTTTGAAAGTCGCAGTCGATCCGATAGCGGCAGGTGGTCCCAGCTAGTATCAGTCACTCGAAGCGCGTGCGATGAGGACTGCTTGGTCGTGTCGTTCGACCGCGGCTGGACGACGCACCAAACGGGCGACCTCGTCGAAACCGGTTGACTGCAGCAGGTGTGCCAGTTGATCTGCGGTGCGATGAAATCTCAGCAGCGTCACGTCATGCCCAAGTTCGCGGTATTTGGCAGCCACCTCTTCCTCACCGGAGCCAGCCTGGAAGGCAATCAGCATGACCCCGCTTGGGCGAAGAACTCGCCGAGCCTGATCAAAAACTGTCGGCAAGTCGCTGTCTGGGAGGTGAATGATCGAGTACCAGTAGAAGAGGCTGTCGAAGGACTTATCTTCAAATGGTAGCGCCGCGATCGAGGCGACCTGCGTGCTGATATCAGGGTGATCGCGGCGGGCCATGGCAATCATTCCGGGTGACAGGTCTACGCCGCGCACGTGGCAACCGAGATCAGTCAGATAGCGACTCATCCGGCCCGTGCCGCAGCCCGCGTCCAGCACGTCGGGATCCTTGCTGGGCAAAAGCTGTACGAAGTGCTCGATCATCGCAAGATCGATTGCTGCCTCGGGTTCGGTGCCAGGGAAATAGGCCGCGTAATCCTCGGCGACGGTGTCATAGGTTTCCCGCACCTGTGCGGCGATCTCATGCCCACTCATGTGCTCCAGTATCGCTGCGGGGCCAGGGTCTCGTCACGGAGCTTGCTGAATCGGGTGTGGACCGCCACGCGCGTCACATTCGGACACGCAAATTTGACAGAGCGGGTGCGAACCTGACGCGCGTCGGCGGGTGCGGGTGCGGGTGCGTTTGACGGCGCTTATCGTCACCGGCCCTGGTCGTACTAGGGTCAAATTCATGGCTCTGGAGAATTCCCCTAAATCGTGCGACCAGACAAACTCGTGGTCAGACCTTGATGCGTTTGTCGCAACCCCCCGCCTGGGCGGCTTGGTTCTATCGCCGGATGGAAAACGACTGCTGGTGTCGCTCAGCAGTCTTGACGGCGATAAGACGGGATATCAAAGCGCGTGGTGGTCGATCGATCCCGACGCAGCCGAGCCCAGCCGCCGATTGACCCGCTCGGTCGAAGGCGAATCGAGTGCCGCTTTTCTGCCCGATAGCTCGTTGCTGTTCACCTCCAAGCGAGCCACGCCGCCGAATCACGATCCGGAAGCCGATGAGGATGCCGACAGCGTCCAGGTGCTGTGGTGTTTGCCTGCAGGCAGCGGCGAAGCGTACGTAGTGGGCCGCCGCGAAGGCGGCTGGAGCGGGATCCTCACCGCAACGGCCAACGAACGGATCACTCTGCGAGTTCCCATGCATCGTGGTACGAACGACGAGCAGCAGGATGCTGCCAAACGCAAACTACGCAAGAAGAACAAAATCTCGGCAATCCTGCATGAGTCGTACCCGATCCGTTTCTGGGACCACGATCTCGGCCCGGTCGCCGATCGACTCGCGTGTGGCGATCTGGTAGCTGATGGCGCCGACCGAATGCTGCAGAGCACGCCGCTGACCGGAGATATTGGCCGGGCTCTCGACGATGCTGGCTGGTCGGTTTCGGCCGACGGCACCCGACTGGTGATCGACTGGAGCGTGCCACGGCCCGGCGGTGAAATCGCGGGGACGATCGTGTCGATTGATACCGCAACTGGTGATCGCGTCACTATCGCTGAGGATTCTGCGGACGAGTTTGCGGGGCCGGTCATCAGCGCTGATGGGTCGCTTGTCGCGTGTATGCGAGTTGTGGAGTCAACGGCGACCGCTGCACCGGATACGAAGCTGTGGCTGATCACCGCAGAGGGCAGCCAGTTGTTGGCCCCTGACTGGGACCGTTGGCCGCAGCCAATCGCGTTCTCGCCGGACAACCAAACGTTGTATGTCGTTGCTGATGACCAGGGCAACGGGCCAATCTTCGCCGTCGACATCGACTCCGGCAACGTTCGGCGGCTTACTGAGGACGGTGCCTACAGTTCGGTGCTGCTATCTGCAGACGGCAGCAGCCTGTACGCGGTCCGCGCCTCGTATACCGACCCAGGAACGATCGTCGCGATCGATACCGCATCCGGTAAGGTCCGAGAATTAGCGGGGCCGGTGAGCTATCAAGCGTTACCGGGTCGGCTGGAAAATGTCGAAACCCTGGCCGCTGATGGCGCCACGATCCGGGGCTACCTGTTGCTACCGGATGGCGCTTCGGCCGCTAATCCCGCGCCGCTGGCGCTAATGATCCACGGCGGACCGCTCGGTTCGTCGAACTGCTGGTCCTGGCGCTGGTGCCCCTGGCTATTGGTAT
>JBDTCL010000045.1:0-8264 GCA_039923595.1 Antricoccus sp.
ATGCTCAAGCCAGAGTACGAAGAAGTCCAACTCGGAACCGCCGAAATCCGTGAGGTCTTTCGCTCGAGCAAGTTCGGCAACATCGCCGGCAGCATCGTGCGCTCGGGCGAGATTCGCCGAAACTCGAAGGCCCGGTTGCTGCGCGACGGCAACGTGGTCGCCAACAACCTTTCGATCGATTCTCTTCGCCGGTTCAAGGACGACGCGACTGAGGTACGAGAAGGTTTTGAGTGCGGTATTGGTTTGGGGTCATTCAACGACATCAAGAATGAAGATGTAATCGAGACCTACGAGCTTCGCGAGAAGCCTCGCACCTAACCAACGAGGCATACCCATCCTGCGGTGGTTTCGACATCGAAAAGCGTCAATTTCGTTGTCGGAACCACCGCAGTCGGGTCTGCCGCGGACCGAAGGAGTCCTTTCATGGTTGATGCACCCCGTGCTCGCCGACTCGCTGTGCGGATTCGAGAGATCGTCGCGGACATGCTCGAGCGAGAAATCAAAGATCCACGGCTGGGCTTAGTGACTATTACCGACAGCAAACTGACCGGTGATCTTCGCGAAGCGACACTGTTCTACACCGTCCTCGGAACTGCCGAGGAACGAGCCGAAACAGCACGTGCACTCGAGTCGGCCAAGGGAGTGCTGCGCTCTGCCGTGGGTAAGCGCACCGGGATAAAGCACACTCCATCGTTGGAATTCATTACCGACGCCATCCCCGAGCAGGTGGCCTCGATCGACGGACTGCTGGCAAAAGCCCGCCAATCCGATGCGAATGTGGCTAAGGTTCGTGAAGGTAAAACGCACGCGGGCGAGGAGAATCCGTACCTCGAGAAGGCTGAACCCGAGTCTGAGCATGGCTAAGTACGCGCTATTGCTTGCCCCTTCTGCAAATCGGGTTTACACCACGAGTGCTGCGCAGTTGTCTATCGCGGAACTGCGTTGCGTCGGGACCACGCTGCTCAACGATCGCCTCAGCGATGTTCAGATGACTCCAATCGCGAGCATTGATTATCTCACTTTTAGTAGCCCGCAATTGGGCGAAGCTGACATCCGCGCTATCGCGGCCTTATCTACCAAGCTCGCGCTCTTTGAGGTGATCGACGAAGGCTTGCGTCCGATCGAGTTTCCGGATCTAGATCAGTTCGATTCGGATCTACTCACGATTCAAAAGTATCCGGGCAAGACCAATGAGCAATTCACGAGTCTGCTCCTCAACCTCGCCGTTTTGACCACCACGACCCCGATGTCACTCATAGACGGCTCACGGCTGCGGGTGCTCGATCCGCTCTGTGGCCGCGGAACGACCCTGAATCAGGCGTTGATGCGCGGGTTCGATGCTTATGGAGCAGACATCGATCGACGTGATATTGAGCTATATGCGCATTTTTTGCAGACTTGGGTAAAGACTCATCGGCTGCCGCATTCGGCGAGTTTTGGACCTATTCGGCGCGACAAAAAGGTGATTGCCGATCGACTGGCAATGATGATCTCCAGAGATCGCGCCGAACACAAGGCAGGCCTCGGGCTCACCGTTGAGGCTTACCGGGTCGATACCTGCAAAATCGGTGATTTCGTGAAGCCGGTAGATGTCATCGTGGCAGACCTTCCCTATGGCGTGGCGCATGGGAGCCATCGGGCGAATGAGGTTCAGCGTCGACCAGGTGAGCTGCTGCGCGATGCGCTTCCGGCATGGGCGCAATTGTTGCGACCAGGTGGTGCGGTTGCGCTGTCGTTCAATACCAAAACTCTTCGACGCGATCAATTAATTGAAGCGTTGGACAGGGCTGGTCTGCCTGTGATTGATGGTATTGACCGGTTCGCCCATCGGGTCGATTCTTCAATTCACCGGGAGATCGTTCTCGCGCGAGCTGCATCTTGAATATTCCGTTCAGCGTACGGAGCGCCATAGCGCGGGTTCACCGCTCAGCGGCCACCAATTGACCGCCGGAAAACCAATTACCAGAACCGCAATGATAAGTGTTGCCGTCAGCAGCAGTGTCGCGGCGATGATTGCGCTGATGCGCGATGGAACGATCGCCGCGGCGGTGCGCAGAGCGGCTCGTCTGATCGATCGATTAAGTGCCCACAGCGCGAGCAAGCCTGTGACCATTCCGACCGCAAAAGCGCAAGATTGGCTATATCGGGCCAATGTGGTTCCGGCGACTGGAAGTGCCGAAGCGGTCGCTAGAACAAGTGCGCCACCGACGAGTCCGGGAACGATCAGCAGCAAGAGGCCAAGTACGGCGCTGCTGCACAGGCGCAGTGGACTGGTGAGAATCGCACGTACGACGCCTAAGGCAGCGGGCCTGTCGCGCGATTTGTATCGCTCGTGATTGCGTAGGACACCGCTAATAAATAGCGTCAGCGCCACCGAGCAGTAGGTGAGCGCGATTCCGGCGAACGGAGTCGTCACGGTCAAGGCGACCAGGAATAGGCCATACGCACAAATCGTGCCTGATCGTCGACCTGAGCTCGGTCGGGGCACTTCATGGTTTGTCTCTGGCGCTTGATGCGGCTGAGAGCTCCGCGATGGTGAGGCGATTAGGTCCTGCTGTTGAGCGGAAGGTTGATGAGGCAAGGAATGTTGGGGTGGTGGCTGATGAAGCAGCGCCGTGACCGGCCGATTGTCCCCGACGACTGTGAGCTGACCGGTCATTTCCTCATCTGTGGGCGACGTCGAATTCATTCGCTGGGAGACGACTTGGTTATTTGGGCGGTGGTGAACCATCGGCGCGGTGGTGGCGCGGCCAGCGGCATAGGCGGCAAATCGAGTTCTGATCTGACGCGCATCGGGCCGGTCGGCGGGATCGCCGCCGAGGCAATCGACGATAAGCGGTAGCAGATCTGCATCGACACCCGCGAGGTCATAAGCGCCGCGGCGGATCCGATCGAGGACGACCTCGATCGGCCCTCTGCCTGCCGGAGGACGTCCAGTGGCGACGAACGCCATCGTTGCCGCCCAGCCCCACCAGTCAGTCGCCGGCGTGCAGTGAGCACCATCGATCACTTCGGGGGCTACATAGCCTGGCGTGCCTACAAATAGGCCGGTCATCGTAAGCCTGATATCGTCGGCAAGTTGGGCGATTCCGAAGTCGATAACTACGGGTCGAGCTTCATACAGCAGAATATTGCCGGGCTTGAGATCGCGATGTATGACTCCGACGTCATGAATGGCCTCGAGGGCACCGATCAGCCCGTGACCAAGATTGACCAGACCGGCGCGCGCAAGTGGACCAACCTGATCGACATAGGTATCAAGCTGAGGCCCAGAAATAAACTCCGTAACGATGTAGGGCCGTTCGTTATCAAGATCGGCATCGACGATGCCGGCAACACTGCGGTGCCGAACGCGGCGCAGTACCTCTAGCTCTCGGCGCAACCGCGCGCGTGCTGAGGTGTCCTCGGCAATGTGATCACGCAATACCTTCAACGCGACGGGCTTATCGGTGGGGTCCGCGCCCAAATAAACGATCCCCATGCCGCCAGACCCAACTTTGCGCACGATTCGATAAGGACCGAGAAAATCGTCGGTCCCCGACGGTGTCGGCAACCAAATGGCGTCGTGGCGGGACAGGTTCACGCATCTACGGTACGACGTCGGGCCGGTCGGTGGCATCTGGCAAGATCGGCAAGGTGACAGATGTATCGGTGCGCAAAGTCCTCGGACTGGCCTTTCCGGCGATGATCGTGCTTGCCGCCGAACCGTTGTATCTCGTTGTGGATACGGCCTTGGTCGGCCATCTGGGGGCCGGTCAGCTCGCTGCCCTCGCCATCGGCGCCATCGTGTTAGCCCAGGTTTCTGGACAGTTCAACTTCTTGGCCTACGGCACCACCGGCCGGGCCGCGCGGATGTACGGTCGCCATGATCGGGCCGGGGCCGTCCGCGAAGGGGTAAATGCCTCGGTCCTGGCGATCATCATCGGAGTGGTGCTGATTGTCGTGGTCGAGCTTTTTGCTCATCCGATTGCTCGGTTGCTCGGTGGCAATAACCCGGTCGCCGTGGCAGAGGCGGCGGGCTGGATGCGAATTGCGATCGTGGGTGCGCCCGGTATTTTGCTCGCGCTCGCCGGGAATGGCTGGATGCGAGGCGTGCAGCAGACCCGCAAGCCGACTATATATGTGGTGGTCGCTTTCGGAATTTCATTGATTCTGTTACCGATTTTCATCTATGGCTTCGGCTGGGGTCTGCGTGGCTCGGCTATCGCAAATGTCATTGCCCAACTTATCGGTGGCGTCCTTTTCGTGCGGGCACTATTGCGCGAAGGCGGCACGCTGCGCCCAACCTGGGCGATTATGAAGGCGCAGTTGCACACCGGCCGGGATCTGGTGATTCGTACTGTCGCGCTCCAAGGTGCATTTGCTGCTGCCGCCGCGTTCGCCGCTCGGATGAGCGCTGAGACGCTCGGGGCGCATCAGATCGGATTGCAGATTTGGATGCTGTGTGCCTTAGTGCTTGATTCGGTCGCCATCGCCGCTCAGTCACTGGTCGGGCAATCATTGGGTGCCGGCACTTCGGTCGACGCCCTTCGGGTCGCGGCCATTATCAGCAGGCTTGGTTTTCTTGCAGGTGTAATTCTCGCGGTGCTGCTGCTACTGATCAAACCGTTCGCGCCGCACATCTTCACCAACGATCCGCAGGTGCTCTCGCAAGCATCCGTGATGTGGTGGTGGCTTGCCGGTATGCAGCCGTTCGCAGGGTACGTTTTCGCTCAGGACGGGATTCTGATGGGTGCCTCCGATGTGGCAGTGCTGCGTACCTTCACGATCATCGCAAGCCTCATCTACATACCGATCGCCTTCGTCGCCTTGGCGCAAGGCTGGGGGATTGGTGGGATTTGGTTCGGGCTGTCGGTGTTTATTGGCGTCCGCATGGTGTTGGGTTGGTGGCGGGTTCGCAGTGGGCGCTGGATTACGCCGGATGCACGTGAGGTCGTCTGAGCGCCACGTGCGCTCGCAGTTGACCACGCCGTGATTTAGTCGTAACGTCCTCTTTAAAGATAAATTCTACGTTTAGTAGAAAAGCTGAGGGAGCGGCGCAGATGAATAACACCATTGTCGTCGGAGTTGACGGCTCGGAACAGTCGCAGCACGCGTTGCGCTGGGCGGCATATTTGGCTGCCAAGAGCGGCGCGACGATCAAAGCTGTCTGTACCTGGCAGATCGTCATGACAGACGTCGGTGCTGGCGGGTGGGGACTGGTGGCCGATGGTTGGGATCCGGCCAGAGATAGTCAACGTGCCTTAGACGGCACTATCGACGAGGTGTTTCCGGATGCTCGCCCACCCGGCTTGCAGACAGAAGTGCGAGACGGCAGTGCGGCAAAGGTGCTCATCGAACTGAGCAAGGACGCGCAGATGCTGATCGTCGGTAGCCGCGGCCACGGCGGATTCACCGGCCTGCTCTTAGGCTCGGTGAGTGCTGCTTGCTCGCACCATGCTCACTGTCCGGTATTGGTTGTTCACGGAGATCGACCGCCACCGCCCAGCTAACCGCAAGCGCGTTCGTAGCTCAAGAATCGGTATCGCAGACCCGTCGTTGACGTCGACCAGTTTTCGGCAGCTGTGAGGAGGAACTGGGAACCGATGACCGGCGCAAAAGTATCGCCGGGAAACACCTGATCAATTTCAGTAACTTCGAGTCGATCAGCGAATCCCAGAGCCGCTTCATACAATGTTGCCCCACCAATAATCCAACACTGTGGTGTGGCGGCGAGGGCTTCTGGCAACGAATGCACCACCTGCGCGCCAGGTGCCTCCCAGCCCGACAGCGTGGTGATCACCACGTTTGTGCGATGCGGCAGCGGTCGAAACCGATCGGGCAGCGAGTCCCAGGTCTTGCGGCCCATGACGACTGCGTGACCGGTCGTCACGTCGCGAAAATGGCGCGCGTCTTCGGGCAGTCGCCATGGCAGTTCCCCCGCGTTGCCAATCACCCGGTCGGCGCTCTGCGCCCACACCATGCCGATCATTTAGACCGCGATCGGTGCCTTGATGAGCGGATGGTGCTGGTAGTTCTCGAGCTCGATATCTGCCCACGTGTAGTCGAACAAGGACGGTGCTTTGTTCAGGTGCAAGGTGGGATAGGGGTACGGCTCGCGGCTCAGTTGCTCATGGACTTGGTCGAGGTGATTGTCGTAGATATGGCAATCACCACCGGTCCAAATAAACTCACCGACCTGCAGTCCGGTCTGCTGCGCGATCATGTGGACCAAGAGCGCGTAACTGGCGATGTTGAATGGAAGGCCGAGAAATAGGTCGGCGCTGCGCTGGTATAGCTGGCACGATAATTTCCCGTTTGCGACGTAGAACTGGAAGAAGGCGTGGCACGGGGGGAGGGCCATCTGATCTAGCTGACTGACGTTCCATGCCGAGACGATCATGCGGCGCGAGTCAGGGTTGGTCTGCAGGGTCTTCAGCAAGGTAGAAATTTGGTCGATATGGCCACCGTCTGGGGTCGGCCAACTGCGCCATTGAACGCCATAAACCGGTCCGAGTTCGCCGCTTGGCGCGGCCCATTCATCCCAGATTGAGACGCCTTGCTCGCGGAGCCATTTCACGTTGCTATCGCCGCGCAAAAACCACAGCAATTCGATCGCTATCGACTTCAGGTGCACCCGCTTTGTGGTGATGAGTGGGAAGCCGGCCGCGAGGTCGTATCGCAATTGATGACCAAAGATCGAGCGGGTTCCGGTTCCAGTGCGATCTGCCTTGGGTATCCCATCGGCGAGCACTAAACGCAGGAGGTCCTCATACGGCGTATCGATCATGCTCCTAGGGTAATCGACCACGTATCGGAAAAAAGTTTCCCTTTCCGGACGGATTAGATTCTCTGCACTGCAGCCGTGGGATCATGAAGGGCATGTCCCGTTCTCGGCTTGCGCAGCTCGCTCTGCCATCAGATTTGGCCGTCTTGTGCGAGTTGGTGAAGCGGCGTGATAGCGGTAGCGAACCGGGGGCGCGTACTGATCGACACCGCATTGCGGTGGTTGTCAGCGGCGGCGGAATGCGCGGCGGAGCGACCGGTGGAATGGCGCTTGCGCTGGAAGAAGCTGGCCTAAGCCGGTCCTTTGATGTCGCCTACGGCACCTCCTCTGGCGCGTTCATCGCTGCTGCTGTGGTGCATCGTCAGGCCAAGGCGGCCAGTCGGGTGTTTTCCGAAGATATGGCGAAGCCAGAGTTTTTGAGTTTGCGCCGGCTGGCGGCGCGCGCACCGGTCATGTCTCTGGACCACCTGATCGAAGACATCCTCACTATTTCCAAGCCGCTGCCATGGTCTGCCGCGCCGAATCATGATGTACCGCTGCGGTTGGTGGCAACTGCTACGGACGATATGCGGCCATATGTGTTGGACGGTCTTGATACCGAGGCGAAATGGCGGCAGGCGTTCCGCGCAACAGCGTGCGTACCCGGATTCGCTGGGAAAGCAGTCGAGTTGGCAGGGCGTCGGTGGATTGATGGTTCGGTGGCTGAACCGCTGCCGGTCATGCGGGCGGTGCAGGATGGCGCGACGCATGTGCTGGCATTAGTGGCCAGAAGTGCCGCAGAGCTGGTTCCTGTCGATCGGTCGATGATCAGCGTCATGAAGGGCAAGGTCATCGACCGGATCGCCCCTGGCCTCGGATCAATGCTGCAGGACCGAATCCACTACACCGAATCGATCCGCCAACTCTCACGCAGCGCGACACAGGCGATGGTGGTCGCTAATCCGCGTTCCTGCGGAGTGCGAGGGTTTACCCGCAACGTGCCTAAGATCGATGCTGCTGTTGAGCTTGGACATCGCACCATGAAATCGCTATTGACAAGCGCCGAGCGCCGCATCGCTGAGTGAAGTGACACTTAGCGTGTGCGATTACCGAAGCGTATGGGGCAGGACTGAGCACAAAGCATTCGGACGCCGAGGGCGGGCTATTGGCGCGATAGAGATCGATGGTGGTCGCCGAGCCGTCGCGCAAATCAAATTCGACCGGGTAAAAAATCTTGCCTTTAGTGATCTCCGGCGATAGCGCCGAGTGCAATTGTGCTTGCAAGCGCATTTGGGCTTTGAGGTGAAGCTCATGGCCCCGGCGCGACAGAAAACTAGGCGCTGATTGGTCACTGTCATGCACAGAAAACTCTGTCCTGCGGAACGCTACGGGCGACATCCACGCCGACAGTCGCGCCTGCATTCGCGCCAGCTCTCGCCGCCTTCATACTTATTGCGCCAGCAGGACCCGCGAGTCCCGTGGTCATTGCTTGGGTCGCTGCTCTGTAAACCGGGTTGTG
>JBDTCL010000046.1:0-5244 GCA_039923595.1 Antricoccus sp.
TATCTATCCCACCGATGTCGAGCGAATCGCTGAACGAGTACCCGGGGTACGAGCCGGCAATAGTGTGGCGGTGCAGTGGTCAGATGGAGGTATTCGCGAAACATTTGCCGTCGGTGTCGAATCTCGCGAAGCGGATCAGCGCGAGGTCACCGTACGAATCTCTCGCGAGGTCGCTGCGCAATTGGTCGATCAACTCGGTGTCCGGCCGGCTTATGTGGGCGTGCTGATGCCGGGAACCTTGCCGAAGACCCCCTCAGGCAAAATACAGCGAGACCGTGCGCGTGAGGTACTGCACGACTTTCGCGGCTCTCGTGGCGATGATCGAGTTGGCACGACATAATCGAAATTCGCGTCGGCCTGATCGTTCGGAACGGACTGGCGGTGCTTCGGGATCGGTTGAAGCCACCACTGAGTGGGACGGTCTGCAGTGGGTCGTCCGATCAATCTCTGGTGCCGGGCCGACGAAAGAATATCGCTGCCCAGGATGCGACCAAATCATCCGACCGGGTACGGCCCATATCGTTGCCTGGATCGCTGATCGCAGTGCCGATGATCGCAGGCATTGGCATCGCGCCTGCTGGGAGCACCGGGCTCATCGAAATCCTGACGTGTTGCGCGGCCGCTCCGCGCCGCGGTATGGACGGTGATTGAAAAATGACCGACCTGAGTGTGGTGTCATTCAATATCCGGTATGACAGTCCTCAAGACGGAATCAATCGATGGCGCCGCCGTCGGCAAGCGCTCGCACAGGTTGTCGCGGCATTTAACGCCGATATTGTGGGTTTGCAAGAAGTTCAGGCGCAGCAGCGTCGCTACTTGCACAAACATCTTGGGCAGCCACTGGGTTGGTATGGAGTGGGTCGTTCTGACGGCAATCAGGCGGGGGAGCAGTGCCCAATTTTGGTGGGACCGAGCTGGCAGGTTCAGTCGTGGCGGACGCGTTGGTTATCGGCAAGCCCAGAAACTATCGGCTCCATCGGTAGGCATGCAAAGATTCCGCGGGTGATGACCATCATGCAACTAGCGCATCTGCAGTCGTCGCTCACCGTTGCGGTAGCAAACCTACATTTGGATCATACAAGTGATCAGGCGCGTATCGCTGGTATAGAGGTTGTTCTCGATCAGCTGCGGGAGGTCTCCTCGGAGCGGATCATCGTCATGGGCGATTTCAACGCAGAGCCGGACTCTGCGGTGTACCAGATGATGTTAGATGCCGGGTTTCGCGATGCACACGGGCCAGCTGCTGGTGGCACTTTTCATGCCTGGCGCGGCGATTGCGGTCGCCGTATCGACTATCTCTTTGTGGGTGGAGCAATCGAGGTACTGGGCGCGCACATTGATCGCACCGTGATCGAGAACAGGTTGCCGAGTGATCATTGGCCGATTGCAGCCCGGTTGCGGTTGCGAAGCTAGTTGCCCGATTTGCGATCAATGATCCGTGAGTTTGGGTTGCGAAGGCGGCCGATCTGAATGGTCCGTTCGGACGCTGGGATTTCATCCTCGTCAGCAATAACCGCATTCGCTGGATGCACGGACGAATGAGGTTCCGGGTTATCGACTGCTTCGACGTCGAACACCGAATCTTGCCCGGTGGTCACTGAAGTCCCGGCCAGGTTCACAGAAGCACCTTCGCCCGCGCCCTCAAGAATCTCGTCTTCGACAATGTTGCCCTCGACAATGTGCTGGTCGACGTCATTGAGGTCGGCATCATCGTGATTGGGCGTTGCGTCGGAAATGTGGGGAGCGTCCGCGGCACTGTCGTCGGTGGAATCCAGTTCAGTATCGACGCCGGCATCGGTTGCTGGCTGATCCATGGCCCCTTCAGTGGCGTCGTCAGCGAGTTGGGCACCACTTTCGATCTGCGCTGCGGCGCGCTGTTCGGCCAGCTCGCGCGACGGCTCGGGATCTGGCAGATCAGCCAGATTCTCCGGGATACCGCCAAGAACGGTCCGGGCCTCGAGCAGCGTTTGAGCGACGTTCGCACGCACGGTCTTGATGTATTCAACTTCTGCGCGCGCATCAGCGATCAAAGACGCGCACTGCGCCTTGGTACTCGAGAGCAAGGTGGCTGCACTGTGCGTAGCATCCTGCACTCGGGTGGTGGCCTCATCTTTGGAAGACCGATCGCGCTCTTCGTGCTCGGTCTGCGCTTGTTTGCGTCGCTGCACCAGAGTGATGTGGAAGTCCTGATCAGCTTCACTACGTGCGGCGACTGATTTTTCGGTGAGTTCAGCAGCCTCGGTCTTGGCGTTCTGCAGATGCTCAGCTGCTTCGCGGTGCCGGTCTTCGGTGTGTTGCGCAGCTTCGGCCTTCGCCTCGCCGAGTATGCGATCTGCCTCAGCTTTTGCTTCGTCTAACGTCTGCTGCGCATCGGCGCGAGTCTGGGTATTGTCCTGATCAACTGCATTTTTGGCGGCTGCAGCCTCGGCTCGGGTCTGCTCGGCGTCGGTATTGGCCTGACGGCGTATCTCGCCAGCTTCTTCCTCCGCCAGTCTCAGCATCGAAGCAATGCGCTCGCCCATGGATTCAAAAGTCGGCGCTTGAGCATTTCGCAGTTTGCTATTCAGGGTGCTCACATCGGAGGACGCCTGCTCAAGTTGAATGTGCAAGTCATTGGCCCGGGTGATCGCTTGATCACGCTCGGTGACCACGGTCCGAAGGTCATCTTCTAGACGGCCGACCGCATCTTGCACCTGGTTGCGATCAAATCCGCGCATCACGACATCAAATCCGATGGGGGGTGCTCCCATTGGAATCAGATCCTGGTGGTTGTCGGGATTCATAGCGCCGCCTTCACATCACAACAGACTCGTCGTCCATATTCGCTTTCAGTCTATTGCCCGCTACGACGCGATGAGAACACCCCGTGCCGATGCCGCGCGCTATAAATTGCGGAATCTATCGATTTTTTCTTGTAGTACCTGCCGCTTGATGTCATTGCTCACTCCGAGACCCTCCTCAGGCGCCAAGCACAGAACGCCGACCTTGCCTTGGTGCAAGTTTTTTTGGACCTCGACGGCGGCATCTCCGGTCTGCGCAAGTGGGAATACTCGTGACAACGTCGGGTGCACAAGCCCGCGTTCGACGAGACGGTTGGCTTCCCACGCCTCTCGATAATTCGCAAAGTGCGATCCGACGATCCGCTTGAGATTCATCCAGAGGTAGCGATTGTCATATTCGTGCAGGAATCCCGATGTCGATGCGCAGGTCACGATGGTGCCGCCGCGTTTAGCGACAAATACGCTTGCTCCAAAAGTCTCGCGGCCAGGGTGCTCGAAGACGATGTCCGGGTCATCGCCGCCGGTTAACTCTCGAATTTTCGCACCGAGTCGTCGCCATTCGGACTGATCTTGAGTGGTCTCGTCCTTCCAGAACTTGTACTCTTCGGCATTTCGATCGATCACCAAATCGGCGCCCATGTTGCGGCAGATTTCCGCCTTCTGCGGGCTGGAGACGACGCAGACCGGGATCGCGCCGCCGTTGATGGCCATTTGAGTGGCGTAAGACCCCAGACCGCCGGAGGCCCCCCAAATCAGCACGACGTCGCCTTGCTTCATGGCGGCGCCGTTTTTGGATACCAGCTGCCGGTAAGCGGTTGAGTTAACAAGCCCCGGACAGGCGGCTTCCTCCCAGGTCAAATGTTTTGGTTTAGGCATCAGTTGATTGGACTTGACCAACGCCATTTGGGCGAGGCCGCCAAAGTTGGTTTCGAAGCCCCAGATCCGCTGCTGCGGGTCGAGCATCGTGTCGTTGTGACCCTGTGGATCCTCTAGTTCGACCGACAGGCAGTGCGCAACCACCTCATCGCCAGGATGCCATTTCGAGACGCCCGGGCCGACGCGCAGAACCACGCCCGAGAGGTCGGAACCGACAATGTGATACGGCAGATCGTGCCGCTTTGCCAGCTCACTCGTCTTGCCATATCGCTTCAGAAAACCGAATGTTGACATCGGTTCGAAGATCGATGTCCACACCGTGTTGTAGTTCACCGAGGAGGCCATCACCGCGATCTGGGCCTCGCCCGGACCGATCTCTGGAGTCGGCACTTCTTGCAGATGCAGGCTCTGGCGTGGGTCTTTATCGGTTGTGGCCATCCCGTCGAACATGTGCTGATCCTCTTCGCGGACCACGATCGCTTCGTACGACGCGGGCACGGGAAGATCAGCGATTTGCTCATAATCGCGGTTTTGGATGGCCTCGAGGATCTGCTTCATTGCGATTCACTCCGTAGTCGGCGGGAGGCGGTTAGGCGGATGCTACTTGTCGGTAACAACGACTGTCGACCTCTGTGAGATATGGCACGCGCGGCGATGGTGGGTTAGTGATCTGCCGGGAGTGCCTTCTGCACTAGTTCAACGAGCACGCCGCCGGCATCCTTGGGGTGAATGAAGTTGATCCGAGACCCAGCGGTGCCGCGCTTGGCTGCTGGGTAGAGCAACCGCATTCCGCGGTCGCGAAGTATTGCGCTCACCGCTTCGACATCGTCGACTGTGTAGGCCAATTGTTGGATGCCTGGGCCAGACCGATCGAGGAATTTGGCGATCGCGCTGGAGTCATTGAGCGGCGCAAGCAGCTGAATGCAGGATCCGGAGCTACCCACGGCCATCATTGCTTCTCGGACGCCCTGCTCGTCGTTGGTTTCCACATGCACAAGTTCCATTCCGAATGCGGTGCGGTAGAAATCTATCGCTGCATCTAAATCGGTGACGGCGATTCCGACGTGATCGATTTGGCTGAAGAGGTCTGCGCTCATGCTGGCATATCCTTTGATCGGACGTTGACGTACTCTCGACTTGTTCTGTGGCCTGGCGCAGAGGGTACAAGCATCGCTCGTTGGCGATGTGACCCGGTATCGGTGATGCGCTCAGGCCGCGCCGCGTCAGTTGCGTCTGAGGAGAAGCTTCATGTCGTCATCACAACCCCGTACATCGGTCATCGTGTCTGGTGCGCGAACTCCCATGGGCCGCCTTCTGGGCTCCCTTAAGGGATTCTCCGGAGCCGAACTTGGTGGTCTAGCGATCAAGGCCGCCCTTGAGCGGGCCGGAATTTCCGGTGAGCAGGTCGGCTACGTGATCATGGGTCAGGTACTCCAGGCTGGCGCTGGTCAGATCCCGTCACGACAAGCATCAGTTGCGGCCGGCATCCCAATGAATGTGCCGTCACTGACGATTAACAAAGTGTGTCTCTCTGGCCTTGATGCGATTGCGCTGGCTGATCAACTGATCCGCGCGGGTGAGTTCGATA
>JBDTCL010000047.1:0-2523 GCA_039923595.1 Antricoccus sp.
AGACCTCCATCCTCAGGAGGTCGAAACACCCATCCGAAACACGTGAAAACGTCGCGACGGGCTACCTGTAGCCATTTGCCGCAACCGGATCCCCTGTGCGCAGCTAAATCAGCGGACAAGTCGAGACACCGGTCCGGCCGTTGCCTCATCCTGGCGCGATCGTGCCAATCAGGGGCCGATGCCGTAGGTGGCGGCCATTCCGATCGCGCCGCCGATGACGAGCCGCAACGTGGCGCGACCGGCTGCTGCACCACCGAGCCGCGCGCCGAAGTATCCGGTGACCGCGAGAGCGACCAGCACGATGGCGAAAGTGATCGGGACTCGGACCGCTGCAGGAAGTAGCACGATGGTCAGCACCGGCAGCATTGCTCCGATCGCGAACGAAATCGCTGAAGCGATCGCCGCCTGTACCGGACTGACTAGTTCGTCGGGGTCGATATTGAGTTCGATATCTAGGTGCGCACGTAACGCATCATGGGCGGTGAGTTCCTCCGCGACGGCCTGCGCAGTCTGCTCGGAGAGCCCTTTCTGTTGGTACATCTGCGCCAATTCCGCCAGCTCGGTGTCCGGGTCCTCAGCAAGCTCACCCTTTTCCTTCTCGATCAGGGCATGCTGGGCGTCGCGTTGAGTGCTGACCGAGACGTATTCACCCAACGCCATCGAGATCGCGCCAGCGACCAGTCCAGCCACGCCGACGGTCAGTAAGGTCCCCGAGCGGGTTGTTGCGCCAGCAACTCCGACGACTAGCCCGGAGACCGACAGGATCCCGTCATTGGCGCCAAGGACGCCAGCGCGAAGCCAGTTCAGTCGTCCCGCTAGCCCTGCGTCGTGTGCCTCACCGGGATGCCCGATCACCGACGTCGTCGGACTGTCGTGCTGGCCATCGGAAGTACTGTTCGCGGGGCTAGACATACCACGATCCAACCACTCCTTCTAGTCTCCACCGGAATAGCCGCGGAAATCGAACTCATACAGTGCCGATGTGTTGTCGACGCCGATCAGGACAGTCATCACATATCTGCAAGTCAGCGGTGGAGCTCGACGTAGTCAGCGAGTAAGAGTGCGAGAGCGACGGTAAAACGTGGCGCGGGACATGCCGAGATCCCGGGACACTTGGGTTGTTGGTTCGCCCGACTCGATGAGACGAAGGGCACTGCGGATCTGACTGTCGGTCACTGTTTGTGGTCGGCCACCGAGGTTCTGCCCAGCAGCGCGGCGTTTGGTGATGGAGTCGGTGATCCGTTCTCGTTTGATGTCCGGTTCCATCTGCGCGAGGGCGGCCATGACCGTGAACACCATCGACCCCATCGGGGTTGCGGTGTCGATCTCGCCGCCGCCGAGGTTCAGCACCCGCAGGCCTGCTTCGCGGGCCCGGAGCGCGTCGGCGAACGTGAGCAAGTTTTGGGTGGAGCGGCCGAGCCGGTCCAGGGTCGTGATCACCAACGTGTCGCCGTTGTGTAGAGCGTTGAGGGCGTGGTCGAATTGTGGCCGGGATGCGCGGGCTCCGGAAACGCCGTGGTCGAGGTACAGGTCATCGCGGCGGATGCCGGCGGTGAGGAGGTCGGCTTCTTGACGGTCGGTGGACTGCTGCTTAGTGGATACGCGGGCGTAACCAATCAGTTTTGCCATTGATGCACTCTGGGTGTCTCGAAACTAACGATGAGTACCGCAATCGAAGCATGAAGTTATGCGCCAGAGTTACGAGACTCACCGCGTGTCGGGTTTAGGCGTGGCGGGTTGTTCGGTCTGGGGAGTGGGTGAGACGTTTTATATCCCAACGGATGCAAGACACGAATCGGCGTCACTGCTTGCGATTGGCGTCGATGGTTCGGATGACAGGTCGGTGGTATCAGCTCAATTCCCGGAGGTGTCGTCGTCGGTGGAGTTATGGGTGTCAGTGATGAGTTTGGCGCAGGTAGTGATCGCGCGGCGGCGCGGGAAGTACCTCGGCCGGCTCGGTCATCCTGCTACGGAGGGACGGTCCGGCGCGCCCAGGCGGACGTGCTCGGCGTGGTAGACCGCTTCGTCGAGGAGACTGGCGACGTGCTGGTCGTATAGGCCGTAGGTGACGTTGCGGCCGGTGCGGACGCTGGTGACCAGGCCCATCGTGCGCAGCAGCCGCAGCTGATGGGAGACCGCGGACTGCTCCATGCCGACTGCGGCGGTCAGTTCGGTGACGGTGCACGAGGACTTACGCAGTCGCGCGAGGATCAGCAGCCGAGACGGTGCGGTAAGGGCCTGCAAGGTCGCGGCCACAGCTGCCGCGGAGTCGGCATCCAGCCTTGCGGGCGGCGTGTCGCGTCCTTGCACACCATGGCCCATAGCAGCATCCTAGCCCAAGGAATCACATGAACACCTCATCATGTCATCCTGTAGTCTGGTGGGCGGTCGGCGCTACTCGTCGATGAATCCCTGATCTGTGCTGGAGGCCTGCTGATGTCCGTGACGATGTCTTCCCCATCGGCGCGCCGGACAGTCTCCGCCACGCCGAGTGGTCCTGGTTCGGTGCTGCGCACCATGCTG
>JBDTCL010000048.1:0-2760 GCA_039923595.1 Antricoccus sp.
GGACGGTTGAAACTGCCGCGAGAACGTCGGCGCCGGTTGCCGCGGCCGGCACCTGCGCGCACGAGGCCATAGGTTTCTTAGGCGTCGCGCCAGTCGCGTCGGCTTTGCGGCCATAATCGATCACTACTGCGACTCGCTTTTTGCCGTCGACGGCCTTCGTCGAGCCGCATACGGCACTGAAAGTGACAGTGCCGCGCGGTGGGCGGGCGTCATCTTGACTGGCGACGGCAAATCGCCAACCTTCGACGCTGCCGTCTGTCGGGTTGGTCTGATCGGGGCCGGTCTGAGCGTATTGCCACTGACCATTGCTGAGCGTGTAGTAGCCCCAGTACTGATAGGCCTCGGCACGCGCGGTGCCCGCGGGCAGGATCACGGTCAGCAGTGCGGCAATGAATACAACGACAGCCAAGATTCGGGACGTACCCGCGAAACGCATAACGCGCATGTGTCAAAGGACCTTCCTGCCAAGCGTTGCTCGGCAGGGTTCGATGACTCTCGCCGGGCTTCGCTTCGCACACCACGACGAAATAGATGAAGCCGCTCTCTCTCGCTCGGTGTTCCGGCTGGAGAATGCGAAGCAGTCTCATCACGGTTGCGGGTCAGCGCCGGAGTCACACCGGCTTTCCCAATACGGGAGATCATTCGGTCCTTGAACAGTCCCACACCCCAAAGACCGTTGTCAAAACGGCCCCTCGGGCAAACCAAAGTGCGTCGCTGCATCACAGCTGAACCGCCGCCTTGTTACCACGTCCATCCCCGTTGCGCGCGACCAACGGTCCGTTCGGCGCTCGGCTGCTCAGCCCTGGTAGCCCTCGACGACGCGTGCAGGACGAACGTCCGCGTTGTCGGGATTTCCGCCAGCGTTGCGTAGGGCCTCGCGCTGCCGTAACAGGTCCCAGGCCTGGTCAAGCTGTGTCTCGACGGCGTGCAAGCGTTCGTGCTCGGCTTCAACCGAGATCTCACCGCTGCCAAGTCGTGAGCGCAGTTGATGCTCCTCACCGATCAGTTCGGTGATGTGCTGATGAATTTCGCCCTCAGTGCTCATGGCTTAACAGTAACGCTGATCAGCCGACCGACGCTGCGGTGACCACCACCGGTCTAGCGGTCGCAGGTAATTTCCCAAGTCGGCCACCGGTGAACATTGTGCCTGCTTCGATCTCAACTTTGCTTAATAGCGGGCATCGCGTCTGAACAGTCGAAGCTCCTGAACGGTCGAAGCAGCGGAACCCCCTGTGCCACCGGCGGATTGGCTCGCGGGCATCCGGCAATGCGGTCTGGGAGCCGGAAACGATCCGCTCACGTAGCCGATGCGATCATGGTGGTTCGCGGCTAGGGATGGCGCGAAGCGATACAGCGTCACACCTATCGGCAGACGATATTCTTAGGAAATGCGTCCCCTGCGGTACTCCATCAACATGACATTGGACGGCTGCTGCGATCACCGCGCCATCCCCGCAGACGAAAGCTTGCATCGCTACACCGCCGAAATTCTCGCCCGCGCCGATGCCCTTCTCTTTGGGCGGGTGACCTACGAAATGATGGAGTCCGCGTGGCGACCGTCTGAACCAACACAAGCAAGACCCGATTGGATGGAACCGTTCGCTCAGACGATCAACGCGGCCAAGAAGTACGTCGTGTCGAGCGTCCTGCAGCAGGTCGATTGGAACGCCGAACTTGTGCGCGGAGATCTGGGCACAGCCGTTGCTCGACTCAAGCGGCAGTCCGGCAAGGGGCTGTACGTCGGAGGTGTTCAGCTCCCACTGGCCCTGACGGAGTTGGGATTGATCGATGAGTACGAGTTCGTGGTGCATCCCAGGATCGCCGGCCACGGGCCGACGTTGTTCGCGGGCTTATCCAAGCACGTCGAGTTGAAGCTGGTAAGCCGGCTAGAACTCGAGTCAGGCGCCGTGGCGATGAGGTACGAACTGAAAAGATAGCCGATCGGCTCACTCACCCTCGGCGCCCACGACTGATGACCAGTTGGTCAACACCGCGCTGGTACGGGCGGCTGGCGACGTCACCGAACGCGACGGACTCCGTGCCTACAATGCCGAGCACTTCGCCTCTGCGCTGGTGGTCCGGGCGACCATCGTCGCAAAGGCCGACCGACAATTGATCAGGGCACCGCTCAGCCAGCTCAACGGGCGGGAGTTGATGGGATCGAGGTGCGCGGCACGCCAAGGCGATAGACACTCGGCTCGGGCAAAGTCGAGTCCTTGTTCGCCTGCATGTGCCGTGATGTAATTGCGCCAACTGTAAACTGCATCACACTCGTGGGGGAATCTGATGACCAACGCAGAATTGCCAGGACGCCTCGGTGACCCGGAGCGCACCCTAGCCACTGACCCTCGCATGGATCCAAGGTTGCTTGCGACGCTCGCCGCGTTCGGCCTGGACAACAACGGGGAGCCCCCGCCAATCGGGCCCGACGCGCCGATCGCCGAGATCCTCGCGTACGCCGACGCTGCCGAGGCGGGATTCGGGGGGTTGTTTGCAGCAATGTTCCAGGGCGTGCCCGCGGTCGAGAGCATCGCTCACGAGACGCTGACGGTGCCCGGCGGAGACGACAACGAGATCACCCTCTACATCCACCGGCCAACCGATGCAACCGGCTCGCTCCCGTGCGTTTACCACATTCACGGTGGCGGCATGGTGCTTCTCAGTGCGGCAAACCCGGAGTACATGTGGTGGCGTGACCGCATGGCGGCCACGGGCCTGGCTGTCATCGGTGTCGAATATCGCAACGGCGCGGGGAAGCTC
>JBDTCL010000049.1:0-4636 GCA_039923595.1 Antricoccus sp.
GAGCAAAAATGGATCCGGGCCAATGGCGTTGTCGGGTTTTTCCCTGCCAACTCGGTCGAAGATGATATTGAGATCTATTCCGATCAGACACGCACCGAGATTCGTGCGGTTGCCCATCACCTGCGCCAGCAGGGGGAGCATCGCGAGGGTGTTCCTAACAAGTCGATGGCCGATTTCATTGCGCCGAAATCCAGTGGGATCGCTGACTATATCGGTGCATTCGCGGTCACAGCTGGGCTTGGGGTCAGTGAGCGGGTGGCACAGTTTCGCGCGGAGCTCGATGATTACAACGCGATTCTTTTGGAGTCATTGGCCGACCGGCTCGCAGAGGCCTTTGCCGAGCGGTTGCATGAAATGGTTCGTCATGAACTATGGGGATATGCTGCCGATGAGCGATTGACCAACGACGCGCTCATTAATGAGAAATACGTCGGGATTCGGCCCGCGCCAGGTTATCCGGCATGTCCGGACCATACCGAGAAACTGTTGTTGTGGTCGCTGCTCGATGCTGAGCAGGCTGCGGGCATTTCGCTCACGGAGTCGATGGCGATGTGGCCCGGCGCCGCCGTCAGCGGCTGGTATTTTTCACATCCGGAATCCAAGTACTTCGTCGTCGGCCGATTGGGCCGCGATCAGGTGGAAGATTACGCGGAGCGCAAAGGCTGGACGCGGCGCGAAGCTGAGCGCTGGTTGTCGCCGAATTTAGGCTATGAACCAGAGGACTAAGCGGAAGGTCCATCTTGCTCAGGACTGGCCGCGTTTTGGATAGTCTTGGCTGGGAATGGTGGCAGTTGGCCACCGAACTCGGGGCAGTACGCCTTGAAATCGCACCAGTCGCACAGTCGGCTCGGGTGCGGTGTAAACTGCTTGCGTTCTATCGACAGTTCAACGGCGCTCCACAGCGCACTGAGTTGACGCTCCAGGGACTGAAGCTCAGCCTCCTGGGGCGAGTAACGCAATTCGTCGGCGTCGGCCAAATAGATCAGCTTCAGGACCGCAGGGATGGTGCCGGTAGTACGCCACCACAGCAGGGCATAGAACTTCATCTGAAAGAGCGCCTTAGCCTCAAATGCCTCGCGCGGTGAGGCGCCGGTTTTGTAGTCAACGATTCTTACCTGACCATCGATGGTTTGGTCCACCCGGTCGATATAGCCGCGCAGGCGTAGACCGCTATCGAGGGTGATCTGCACCAACTGCTCTCGACCTGCAGGGGTGAAACGGCGCGGGTCCTCGAGTGTGAAATACGTTTTCAATAGCGCGCGCGCCGACTCCAGCCACGCATTGAGAGCGCTGCCATCGGTATCTCCGGCGAATAATTCGGCGAGCACTGGCTGTTGGATGAGCAATTGCGCCCAGCTGGGTGTGAGTAGTTCGATAGCGCGCTCAGGAGTGCGTTCAATTGGGCTCAGATCGAACAGTTGCTCCAAGACCGAGTGCACCACGGTGCCGCGAGTTGCAGCGGCACTGGGCTGCTCAGGCAGTCGGTCTATCGTCCGGAAACGATAGAGTAATGGACAGCTTTTGAAGTCTGCTGCACGCGACGGTGATAACGACCGCAGCACAATCTGCTCACCGGGCGCATCGAGATCACCCGGAGGTTGCTCACCGGCGGCTACACCATTGCCAGACTGATCAATTGCCATTTCACTAGAGTAGGTGAGCGCCCGGACATGAACACTGCGCTGGGCGGCTGACGGTGGTTGCGCGGTCGACCATTATCTCGTACCGCACCGATCAGCTGCAGCTAATAAGTGGTCCGTACGATGAGCGGATGCGCATTCCTGGATCCGACTCGCGGGCTCCTGCCGCTCGTCTTGGCAGGTTTCTGGGAGTGCCGATCTATGTATCTGCCAGCTGGCTGATATTCGCTCTGCTCGTGATCATCGTTTATACCCGGATCATCCTGCGGATCGGTCCACCACTAGTGCAGGCTGTCGCGTTCGCGATGGGCATGGCGCTGATGTGGGGAATCTCGGTTCTGCTCCACGAGCTGGGGCATGTTGTTGCCGGACGAATCATGAGATCTCGGGTCTACCGGGTCGAAATCGGATTTCTGGGCGGGGCGACTGTGACATCGACCAGCGATGAGCGGCCGGGGGAGGAGTTCTGGGTATCGATAGCGGGCCCGGCAGTGTCATTGGTGCTCGCCGCGCCGGGGCTGATCAGCGCCTCCGTTGGTTCGACGCTGTCGTTTGGTGCCGTTGGCGCATGGGGACTGCTGATCGGCACGTTTACGCTATCGAACTTGGTAGTCGCCATCTTTAACATGCTTCCGGGTCTGCCCCTTGACGGCGGACGAGTGCTGGTGGCACTCCTATGGCGCCTACGAGGTAACCAGTTCGTCGCGACTCGAATGGCTGCGACCGTGGGCCAGACACTCGCGGTACTGCTACTGGGATCGACTATTTTCAGGGCCGCAACCGTCACCACGAGCGCTCGCCAATTGCCGCTGCTAGGCGCGATCGCGGTTGTCGCGATCATGTTGTGGAATATGGCGTTCCAAAGTCGTCGTGCTGCCGCCCGCGAGCAACGATTGAGTACCCGTCCCATTGAGCCCTACATTGTCGCCGCAGAAACCGTGCCAAGCAGTACACCAGCAGTCCTAGGCGCCCAATTTATGCAGGCTAACCAGCTCATTGTTGTCGACGAAAAGTTGCTGCCTTTGGGGATTGTTTGTGAAAGTGATTTGCTTGGCAATTCACAAGCGACGGTCGAGCAGCTCATGAGGCCGGTGACTGAGGATTTGTTACTACCAGAAAAAGCATCGGTATACGACGTATTGGCGCGTTATGACCACACCGGTCAAAATCGATTCATCGTGATCGGTCGCGATCGCGCCGTTGTCGGCATGATTAGTGTGCAGGCGATCGCTAAGGAGCTCACGGCGCCAAAACGGCGCGCTGCGCTTGCAAGGTAGTTTTCAGGCCGCTGACCAAGCGTGGCAAAAATTTTCGAGAAAGAGATTGATGAGAACCGTGAACTCACCGCTCGTCGCCGGCGAGCGAGTGCAACTGACTGATCCAAAGGGACGGTTGCATACGCTGACTCTCGAGCCCGGCAAGGAGTTTCACACCCATCGTGGCGCGATAAAGCACGATGATTTGCTAGGTAATTCCGAGGGCATCGTGGTTACTTCCACAGCCGGCACCCAGTATCTCGCGCTGCGGCCGTTGCTGGTGGACTATCAGTTATCAATGCCTCGCGGCGCACAGGTAATTTATCCCAAAGATGCCGCTCAAATTATTTCGATGGGTGATATTTACCCTGGGGCGCGAGTGCTCGAAGCTGGCGCTGGATCCGGCGCGCTGACGTGTTCCTTACTCCGAGCGGTAGGCCCCGAAGGTGTCGTCGTTTCTTATGAGATCCGCACTGATCACGCCCGGGTAGCAGAGCAGAATGTCGATCGATTTTATAGCGAACGGCCGGCTAATTGGGATTTGCGGATTGCTGATCTCACGGACATCGAGCAGACCGATGATGATTTGTACGACCGTGTCATGCTCGATATGCTGTCGCCCTGGGAGCCACTGTCTGCAGTCGCGAATAAGCTCCGGCCTGGCGGCGTGTTGATCGGGTATGTGGCTACGGTGCCGCAATTATCGCGATTAGTCGAGTCGCTGCGTGGTCATGGTGGATTCACTGAACCGCAGTCTTGGGAGTGTTTATTGCGGCCCTGGCATGTCGTTGGGCTGGCGGTTCGTCCAGATCACCGGATGATTGCCCATACCGCGTTTCTCGTCACTTCGCGCAAGCTTGCCGATGGCGTCACGGCACCAACACGGCATCGCAAGCCTACGACTGCCCGGGCAACTGTTGCTGGTGACACCGAAACGCCGAACCAACAATTTCAGCACATTCAACCCTAGCGAAGGTGTTGGAAATCGTCGATTCGGCGACTGTGGTTAGGCAGACTTCTTAACTTCGGTCTTCGATTCTCTGCCATAGGCGAGCTGCTCATCGCTGGACTTGACCTGCGGACGCGAAGCTGAGTAAAACGACTCTTGCATTCCATCGTGCTCGCCGGTGACGTCAGTGGAGTCTGCGGTGAATTCGGCTGACTCGTCTGATCGCTTGGCTGGGGTTGTTGCGTAGGCATCATAAGAGCGCGAGTCATCGAACTCATCACCTGACGGATAGGTGAAACCGGGCTCGACTGGACGAGCCTGCGAGATCGAACCAGGCGTGAAATCGAACGGATTTTCGGTGTCGGTCAAGGCCTCGGCTCGTAGTTGCGCCTCATCGAGGGCGGCAGCGCCCTTACGGTTAGCGATCTTAAATGCTGCCCACGAGAAAATCGCTGGGAACCAGCCGACGATGAGACCCCCGAAAGTCATCCCCTTGACGGTTTCGACCAGATAGTCGTTGCGACCAGCGGCCGAATTGACGTTGTCGCCGACTCGCCAGAAATAGAGAGCAGCACCCGCTAACGCGGCACCGATGATGACGCCCATCCACGTACCGAAGAATGCTGAACTACCGTGCCGGGGCGATGCTTTGCTCACCACAGCAAGGGTAATAAGCGCAGCGACTAGCGCGATGAGTAAGAGCCCAACATCAAAGCTCAGATGTACCCCAAGGCTGACCCCGCCGACGCGGTAGGGCCATTCGAGGGCACTAAAATTGCCGAGTGTCAGCA
>JBDTCL010000050.1:0-5475 GCA_039923595.1 Antricoccus sp.
CTACTCCACTGATCGTTCATACGATCTATTATTGCAGCCTAGCAGTATTTCCGTCAATACCTGCATACGCAACTTTGCTGATATATATGGCAATTGACTACATGATGGCGTCAAGATAGAGAATTTCAAGAAGCGTTGAGAGCGCCTATTTACAGACCGTTCCCTTTTTGGGTACCTTCACGTCGATCAAGAATTGATCGACCTTGGCATCGATGCAATTATCCCCGGAGGAATATGCGGTATGTCCATCGCCGTCGTGGGTCAGCAGCACGGCGCTGGGATTGCGCGCAGCAACATTCTGCGCCAGCTTATGCGGTGTCGCTGGATCGCCAGTCGTGCTCACGAGCAAGACCGGCACACTCTTCGGCCACGTCACCGGACCGATGACATCTGGCTGACTCGGCCACTCGTTGCAAAGCACGTCAGGATTACTCGCGAAGATTGGATGAAGTCGATTGCTAGTGCGCGACATCCGATAGGCGTCCGGCAGGCTCGAGGTCGCAAAGTCCCGGCACATAATGGCAATAAACGAATCGTCGCCATTCGAGGAAGATTCTCCAGTAAAAATGCTACGGCCGGAATAGCTATCGACCGCTAACGCCAGCAAGGTGCCGTCCTTGTCGACAGCAGCTTCACGTAGTGCCCACGCTAAGAGTGGCCACCGCGACTTCGAATACAACATCGCGCTGATCGCTGTGTCGGCATAATTCGGATCAACATAATCGCTCGAACCGAGGTATTTCGAGTCGATTTGGTTTTTCCCAGACTGCTGGACGACGTACTGAGCGAGACCAGTACATACCTTGGGGCAGGACTTGGCGAATCGGGAAAGCGCGTTATCAAACGCCGCCGTTTGCGCGGTGGACAGTTGTTGCTTGGTCAGTCCCGGATCGACGACACCATCGAGAACGAAAGCTCGCACGTGGTCTGGGAACATGTTTGCATATACTTGGCCGATCTCGGTGCCGTACGAATAACCGAGATAGGTGATTTTGTCCTCACCCATCGCCTTGCGCATCTCGTCCATGTCCAGTGCAACATTTTTGGTGCCAATGTTTTGCAACATCTGCGGATCGATCGTGTCGCAGGCATCGCCATAAGACTTAGCAAGCGACGTATAGGCAGCTTCCTCCGCAGGGGTCTTCGGATTCGGTGAGGTGTCGCCCGGAGACTTGGGTTTGCCGCAGACGAAAGGATCGCTCTGGCCGACGCCGCGCGGATCGAAGGAGACGATGTCAAAACGGTCCTTAAGCTCATCGCTTAGCCCGGAATACCACGCCGGCAAGAAGTCCAGGCCCGAGCCGCCCGGCCCGCCCGGATTTGCCATGAGAACCCCGATGTGCTGATCAGTTTTGCGTGCTGGATAGCGGTCCATTTTGATATCGACTGACGCACCGGAAGGTTTGGTGTAATCCAGCGGGATCTTGAGACTCGCACACTGCAAACCATCGGCTTCGCACGGTTTCCACGTCAATGTGCCCGCACCGGCAGCATCGCCTGAAGGCGCGATCGGTGGCAGCGATTGCGCTTCATCGGTGGCCAATAGCAGCACATATTTCATCACGACTTTGACTGCCGGATCGTCATGGTTAGCTTTCGAGAGTGCCTTCACAATGGCATCGAGCCGAGCATGGTTGGTGACTACACCACTTTTCGTGCCGTAATCTATCGCCGCCTGAATCCCGCTTTTGAACTCATCCCAGCTCGGCGTGTTGGCAAGCGCCGGCAGCGTGGGCAAGGCGCCGACATTCGTGGGAAGAACTGGTACCGGAAATCTCGGTTTCCCATTGCCCTCGACGTAATCCACGCGACTGCAACCGGCTAAGACGAGGCAGCAACTGAAAACGAGAAGCAAGCTCAGCAAGCGGGCTCGTCGGTTGCCAGCGGTCGGCATCGGGCGGAACTCCTCGAGAGTGTGGGTCTCGAGCGAACCCGAGCGTCATTGCAGCCTATAGGCCACAATGCATCCACGCACGACGGTTCGGTGTCGTTCCTTATCAAGAACGAGATCAACCGCTCGAGGTGCTCGCTCCAGACGACGCCGCCTCAACTCGCGTCAGAATCTTTCAACTCACACAGCACGACACCCTGCGTCACGCTGCCACCAACTTCGACAGTGAGTCCGGTGATGACGCCGTCCTTATGAGCCGTCACCGGATTTTCCATCTTCATCGCCTCAAGAACAACTAACAGGTCGCCACTGGCAACCTGCTGACCTTCTTCTATGGCGACTTTAACGATGGTGCCTTGCATCGGCGCAGTAACCGCATCGCCCGATGCGGCCGCGCCGCTGCCGGAGCCTCCGCCACGGCGGGCCGGTTTCTTCTTGGCCGTACCTCCGCCGGAACCGAACGATAATTCCCCGGGCAATGACACCTCAACCCGTCTGCCATCGACCTCGACCACCAATTGCTGCCGTGGCACTGATTCTGCCGCCTCAGCAGCGTCTACAAAAGGCTCGATCTGGTTATCAAATTCAGTTTCGATCCAGCGTGTATGCACGGTGAACGAGTCCGCGGTGCCGGTTGGTGCGGTGAAAGCATCATCGCGTACGACCGCCCGATGAAAAGGCAGGACGGTTGCCATGCCGTCAATCTGCATTTCATCGAGCGCTCGCCGTGACCGCTCGATAGCTTGCGCGCGGGTGGCGCCGGAGATAATGAGCTTTGCCAGAAGCGAGTCAAACTGACCACCAATGACGGTTCCGGACTCGACGCCTGAATCAAGTCGCACACCCGGTCCAGACGGCGCAACGAAACGAGTGACGGTGCCCGGAGCCGGCAGGAAGCCGCGTCCGGCGTCTTCGCCATTGAGCCGAAACTCGATTGAGTGACCGCGTGGCGTCGGGTCTTGGGTGATTTCTAGTTTTTCTCCCATGGCGATCTTGAACTGTTCGCGCACCAAATCCATGCCACTGGTTTCTTCAGAGACGGGATGCTCCACTTGCAATCGGGTATTGACCTCGAGGAATGAGATTGTGCCGTCGACGCCGACGAGGTACTCCACGGTTCCCGCGCCGTAATATCCGGCTTCCTTGCAGATGGCTTTTGCCGAGGAGTGGATCTGCGCACGCTGGGCGTCGGTCAGGAACGGCGCGGGTGCCTCCTCTACTAGTTTTTGAAAGCGGCGCTGCAATGAACAATCACGAGTACCAACGACAATGACATTGCCGTGCTGATCAGCGATGACCTGCGCCTCGACGTGACGCGGTTTGTCCAGGTAACGCTCTACGAAACACTCGCCGCGTCCAAATGCCGACTCGGCCTCGCGCACAGCAGAGGCAAATAGCTCCGGGATTTCTGCTTCGGAACGGGCAACTTTGAGCCCGCGGCCGCCGCCACCAAAGGCAGCCTTGATGGCCACCGGTAGGCCGTGTTCTTTCGCGAAGGCAATGATCTCATCCGGGCCGCTCACCGGGTCATTCGTTCCAGGTACGAGCGGTGCTCCCGCCTTGGTCGCGATGTGCCGCGCCGTCACCTTGTCGCCAAGATCGCGGATGGACTGTGGGCTGGGACCGATCCAGGTGATGTTCGCGTCGATCACCGCCTGCGCGAAGTCAGCATTCTCAGACAGAAAGCCATAGCCGGGATGAATAGCGTCCGCACCGCTTTTGAGCGCGGCGGCGATAATCTTTCTGATATCAAGATAGGTTTCGCCGCTCGTCTGGCCGCCGAGCGCAATGGCCTCATCGGCCATCCGCACAAACGGTGCATCCATATCGGGCTCGGCATACACCGCGACGCTGGCAATTCCAGCGTCCTTGCAAGCGCGAATTACTCGGACGGCGATCTCCGCGCGATTGGCGACAAGCACCTTGTTGATGGTGGCAGTCATTTCAGAGCCCTTTCGGTGTGGTGATCATGAAGTCAATTCGGCGCTATGGATAGTAAGCAAATCGAGGATCGGTATCCCAAGTCCGCTGAGCATTCGCCGTAGCAGAGGCAAACTGATGCCGATGACGTTGGTGTGGTCTCCATCGACGCCATCGACAAACCAGCCGCCAATGCCGTCAATGGTGAACGACCCAGCAACAGTTAAAGGCTCACCCGTTTTGACATAACCAGTGATCTCGTCATCGGTGAGGCGACCGATGTGGACGGTCGTTTGAGCGGCTTCTAAGGCCACTTCACCAGTATCGAGGCGATGCACGGCGTGGCCGGTATGCAACAGACCACTGCGGCCGCTCATCGCTCTCAACCGGCGCAGCGCGTCGTCGGCATCAACGGGCTTTCCACGGACCTCGCCATCCATCTCAAACATCGAGTCGCAGCCGATGACAATGGCCGATTGATCGTTAAGTCGTGCGGCGACGGCACTCGCCTTTGCCGCCGCCAGCGCGAGAACTTGGTCGCTGGCGGACCGGGCGCGAGGAGCGTTGAGCTCACGCAGAAGTGCGTCCTCGTCGACATCGGAGACTTGCACCTCTGGATCCAGACCAGCCGCACGAAGTGTCGCAAGTCGGGCTGGTGACTTAGAGGCGAGCACAACCCTCATCGGCTGGCACTCGCTCGCCAAGCGTGATGACCAAAAATGTGCGGCGCATTCATGGAATGAGCCGGATGTGCCCACGCGCCAACCGAGCGACGTCGAGCAGGCTCCGGTGTCACCGACGATGCAGCGAGCAGGATCGAGGTGATCACCGCGATGTCCTGGCTCGTCGGATGTCCTGACACCACCGTGAAGATGGGTGATGCAGCGTGCTCAGGAGCGCTCACAGGGGGATATTTCCGTGCTTCTTAGTCGGCAACGTAGCGCGTTTATTGCGAAGTGCGCGCATCGCCCGAATGATCTGAACGCGCGTTTCACTCGGCGCGATGACGGCATCGATATAGCCACGTTCGGCCGCCTGGTAGGGATTGGCGAGCGTGTCCTCATATGTGGTTATGAACTGCTGGCGCACGGCGTCCACGTTCTCCCCGCTCTCCTCGGCAGCTTTCAATTCCTTGCGGAACAAAATGTTGACCGCACCTTGAGCGCCCATGACCGCGATCTGAGCGGTCGGCCACGCGAGATTGATATCGGCACCGAGATGCTTCGAGCCCATGACGTCGTACGCGCCGCCATAGGCTTTGCGGGTGATCACCGTGATCATCGGCACTGTCGCCTCGGCATAGGCAAAAATCAGTTTCGCGCCGCGCCGGATGATGCCGTCCCATTCTTGGCCAGTGCCGGGCAGGAATCCGGGTACATCAACAAAAGTGAGCACCGGAACATTAAAGGCGTCGCAGGTACGGACGAATCGGGCAGCTTTCTCACTGGCGTCAATGTCGAGGCAACCCGCGAACTGCATGGGCTGATTGGCGACGACACCGACGCTACGACCTTCGATCCGGCCGAAACCACAAATAATGTTGGGGGCGAATAACGGCTGTGTCTCAAGAAATTCGCCATCGTCGAGGACATGCTTGATGACGGTATGCATGTCGTACGGCTGATTGGCTGAATCTGGGATGATTGCGTCTAGTTCCAGATCCC
>JBDTCL010000051.1:0-3281 GCA_039923595.1 Antricoccus sp.
CATTACCCCGACTCGCCGGAATACAGCACTCTGCAAGATGGCGCCTTCGCCGAGTATCGACTGCGGATCAACGGTCTTGTCGAGAACCCCGTAGAGCTTGACCTGACGCAGTTGCGCAGGATGGGCCACCACGAGCAGATCACTCAGCACTTCTGCATTCAAGGCTGGTCAGGGGTCGCCAAATGGGGCGGGGTGTCGATGCAATCCATTATTGATCTGGTTCGGCCGCGCCCCGAAGCCCAATGGGTGGTTTTCTATTCCCTTGGGGACGGCCCGAATGGCGGCATTTATTACGACGCGCATCCCATCGAACAAATGAGCAATCACCTCACGATGCTCGCCTATGACATGAACGACGAACCGCTCTCATTCGGTCATGGCGCACCGCTGCGACTGCGCAATGAGGTGCAGCTTGGGTTCAAACAAGTTAAGTGGATCAAGGGGGTGGAGTTCGTCGCTGATTTCAGCGAAGTCGGCGGCGGCTACGGTGGGTATAACCAAGACCACGAGTTCTTCGGCTATAGACAGTCGATCTGACGAGGAGATTTCCATGATCAACACTTCACTCACGGCACTTGCGCGGCAGCATCTGGAGAAGGCGAGCACGGCTTCAAGTGGCCGCAGCGCTCACAGCGTCATCGGCGGTCACAACCATTTACTGCATCAAACGATGATCGCGTTGATCGCTGGGCAGAAGCTGGACGACCACGCAAACACCGGCAATGCAACTGTGCAGGTGATCCACGGCCGTGTACGCCTTGATTCAGGTGGCGAGAGCTGGGAAGGCGCGACCGGACATCTAATCGAGGTCCCCGACGCCATCCACTCGGTGACGGCCCTTGAAGATGCCGTCATTTTGTTAACGGCCGTAAATCGACCCTGACGCTCCCGAGCGGCGACTCGTGCGTTCGCCGTCGGTAGCCGAACTTGACCTCTGGAAATCCCGATTTGCGCCTCTCGAGGCGGGCTCAATCCAGGGCTAGTACCACCGCAAGAGCGGCATCGAGTGCTCGCAGTTCAGCATTACTTAGCCTGCCCGCGAACTCTCCGAGACGGGTCTGCGGATCGACGACGGTCAGTTGCTCTGCCATCACGCGGGTCACTGTGCCATCAATGTCGATTTCGGGACGAAACGATGCCGCTCGCCGACCCGTCGAAGTGGGAGCGATGAGGCAGGTGGATAGCGGAAGGTCGTCCGACTGGACGATGACCGCGTAACGGGTTCCGGCTTGCTCGTGGCCGCGGCTGTCCTTGGGCGCCCTTAACTTGTAGATGTCACCACGCACGGATGGCGTCCATTTCGGCGGACATTTCTCTCGATGCGGCCACGTCGTCAGGATCATTACGCAGATCCTCAGCCTCGGCGCGCAGTTGCGCTCTGCGATACGCGCGCTCGGCCTGCAAGATCGCTGCCCGCGCCGCCTCTGAGCGTGATTGGCCACCACTGGTAAGTACGTGAAGCGCGTGCTCTACCTCATCATCAGTGCGGATCGTAAGCGTTTTCATAGTGCAAAGTGTAATACCGATACGTCCGGCGGTCTATTTTCCTGATAACGCCGAGAAGTGTCCTGCGGGTAGTTTCCACCTCACGTCGACTCGCTCAGCAGGAGTCCACGATCGGCCTAACCCTTCAGCAGGCGGAACTCCTCGCGCCGAACACGAGCGACTAGTAACCGGATGAGGAGTGCGTCGTCCGGTGCCCGCTCCATGCACCAAGTCCCAGCTCAGTCGTAACGTCTGGGAGCTCGAACCCATACCGCTTTGTCCAGATTGTTTCTTGCTTTGGACCAACACCTCCCACAAGTTCCAAGCGCAAAAGTTGGGAACGGAGTTCCCTTAGGAAGGGGCTTCGACCGCCACAACGCGCAGGGGATTCTTCCGAGGACGGCAATGGTGTGTTGACCGATTGCGCTAGTGCAGTTCAAGAACACCCAAATCTAGGTCGTCAAACGCCGGTTGACGCATCATTGGCTCAGCCGGCCCAAGGTTGATTCGGGAACGCTCCGGGGTCACGATGGAAGGCCGCCGTCGCGTTGAAACCCCCGCCCGGAATCGCCAACGGAGTTTCGGCCTTCAGCTCAAGGCCTAAGTCAAGCTGCGGCCTGCCGCGCGGACAGCTCGGCCGAAGTCACCACAAAGACCACCACCACTGCCGCGGCGATGATCGCGAGCTCGCCATGGACCGCGATGGCTACCGGAATCAGCACCAGTGGCAGCCCGACCGCTGGGAGCGCCCACCGAAGTACCCGCGCCACCGACGCCCCGAACCGCAAGGAGATGACCGCATTGGCAATGAAGAAAAGGGCAATTCCGCCGCCGAGCGAGATCGCACTGGCCACCGGCAATGCATGCTGTGGCCGGTGGATCGCTACCGAGACTGCGCCCGCGATCATTGTCACGCCCGCGATAAGCAGGAACGGCAGGAATGCCACAGTGTCCCTAATCGTATAGACCTGCCCAGACTCGACGAGGCCCTCCAAACCCACTCGCAGCGCATCAGCGCTGTAGAGGAAGAACGACCACGCCAGGCCCGACACAATCACCAATGCCGTCGCGGCCGTGACCCCACCGGCTAAGGTAAACGACCCGTCCAAGGTAGTGACGATCGAGAGCACCGATTCGCCGAGCACGATGATGACCAGCAGCCCGAACCGCTCCGAGAGGTGTTCCACGTTGAAACTGGCCATCGCACCGGCCCCCCAACCACCGGTCGTGACCACCAGCATGACGACCTCGATCACGATGGCCACCGTCCAGAGCACATACGAGACCGGTGCATCAACCCAAATCGAGACAAGCCACAGCAGCGCCGTCAGCCCGTTGTAAAGGACGATCCGAACCCAGGATCCGCCGCCCCCACGCCGCTTGCGGCGCAACCACATAAAGAGCAACAACAGCCGGATCATCGCGTTACCGGCTGCAAAAAGCCACGCGCGGTTCCCGGTCGCTTCCGGCGCGGCGACCGCAATGGTGCCCACGGCAAACATCGCCACTAACATCGCGGCCGATAACTGCCGCCTGGTGAGGTCGGCCGAGAGGTTCACGATAAAGGTCAGGTTCACCCACCACCACCAGACCGAGGCGAACAACGCCAGGAACACCAGGAGGGTCTTGACTGTGGGATCCGCGTCCAGACCGTGCGCAAGCTGGCCTACCAGCGCAACGAAGATTAGATCGAAGAACAGTTCCATCCAGTCCACCAGAGACGGATCACGATCCGTCGGGTACCCGGCGCTGGCTGGGGTTTGTGACTGACTGGCCACCTAAATCTCCGCTTCGGC
>JBDTCL010000052.1:0-4797 GCA_039923595.1 Antricoccus sp.
GAGATGCGCGCAATCAAAGCCGTTCATCAGCGGCTTATTGGCGACTGCCCAGTGAACCGGGGAGATGCTCTGTAACCACATAAACGATGGGCTCATTGCGCCAATCGAGTTCGCTAGATAGCCGAGCGCCAACACGGCCGTGCCCACTCCGATCGCGACGGACTTGCGACCAGTGATCGCACCAGCGGCCAGAGTAGCCGCCCCATGCCACACCACCAGCAGGAATAACGCCAGTGCAGCGGCGAACACATGCCCGATACCAATACCGAGACGGGCCGGGTGATCAATGATGGCGATAACCGCGAAAACCAATAGCGACAGTAGGAACAACTGGGCCGTGATCGCAAGCGCCCGCTGCCAGAGCGTCTGTCGCCGACTCACCGCGTGCGCAAGAGTGAGTTCAAGCGCACCGCTCTCTTCATCGCCAGCGATCGCCTTGGCACCCCACGAGATTGCGGCGATCGACATCAGCACCATCGCCATCAAGCCGGTGACCGTTGCTTGGGTATATCCAGCACCCGTGGAAATATCGGTCATTCCCAAGGCATCGCGCAAAGCAGCAGGCATGGCTTGGATGTAGTTGGATTCGACAGAGCCGATCGATGGATATAAAACCAGATAAAATGCCGACGCAGCAACCACCGCGTAGGACCAACCGATTAGTCCTCGGACGTTGTCAGTAATCGCGCGTCTAGTCAATGCCAGTTCAGTGACCGCCATTGTCGTGCCTTTCTGCAGAGTCAGTTCCCTCATAAAGCGACAGCACGGCCTGCTCAAGATCAGGCTCTTCAACGACCAAATCTTGCACGCACCAGTGAGCCATCAGTTTCACTGCTGCATCAAGCCCATGGTCAATCCGGAACGTCGCGACGAGATCTGATTCCGACGGGGTCACAACGATGTGGTGAAGTCCATCAACGGTTTCCAGAGAATGCTGGACCTGCGCGGCCTGCGCACCGGCAATCCGCACCCGAACCGAGCGCGAAGCACTGTCTCGCAGTGCCGCGACATCAGAGACCGTCACAAGATGACCGGCACGCAGCACCGCGACCCGGTCTGCGACATGCTGAATTTCGGATAATACGTGGCTGGAGAGAAACACCGTTGATCCACGATCTCGCGCCTCCTGCACCATCAGCCGGAACTCTTGCTGCAGGAGTGGATCCAGACCTGACGTCGGCTCATCCAGCACCAAAAGGTCAGGTTGATGCATAAATGCCTGAATCAATCCGAGCTTCTGTTTGTTTCCCTTCGACAAGGTCTTTGTGCGGCGACTTTGATCCAGACCGAGCCGATCGCATAGTTGCGCAATCTCGCCAGGCGGTACGCGCCCACTGATATCGGCGTAATGCTCGAGAAGCGAGCCGACCTTTGCCCGGCCGTCAAGTTGCAATTCTCCGGGCAGGTAACCGATCCGGGCGCGCAACCGCGCTCCCCCTACGCGCGGGTTCTCTCCAAGAACGGTCACCTCGCCGCTGGTTGGTCGCAAGATGTCGAGCATCAGCCGCATCGTGGTCGTCTTGCCGGCACCATTGCTGCCGATTACGCCGAATACTTCACCCGCTTCGATGCGCAGGTCGAGCCCGTTGACGGCACGCACATCACCAAATTGTTTCGTCAGACCAATTGTCTGCACCGCAGCAGTCACGACTGATCCTCCTTAAGCTGTGCTTGCAGGCTGTCGATGAGGTCGCGATCAGCGAATACTCCGTCGGTGAAGATTTCCAGCATCACCGGCAGCGCGCGGCGTTGCGCATCAGCGTCATAACCGTCGGTTCCTAGGTGTCGTCCGATATGTTCACCGAGCAAGATCGGTCCGAAAGCCATCGTCGTCAACATCAGGGCACGCATCTTCGGATCCCGGGTTGGCCGCAGACGTCCGGTAGCGACGCCCTCCTCCATATAGATCACTGCATCAGCCACTAGCTGGTCAAAGAATTCGGCAGCAGCAGGACCGCCGTCTTGCAGTGCCCGCCGCAGGTACCACACGAGCGGTTGCAACTCGGGAATCGCCGACAATTGGGCGATGAGCTCTGTCTGCGAGGCAGAAATGACGCCTTCGCGTTTGAGATCGCGGATTGTCTCAACGACGTAGCCGTCGCAGTGTGTGCGAAGGCCGTCTTTGGAAACAAAATGGTGCAGCAGGAGCGCCGGGCTGGTGTTACTGGCCTTTGCGATGCTGCGCACGGTGGTCGCCGAGAATCCGTCTCGACCAAATAACTCAATGGCCGCATCGCGAATCCGACTGCGGGCGGTGAGATCTTCTGGAGCTGAACGCATGTTCAATATGCTAAACGTTCGTTCAGTGATCTGCAACTACTCACGATTCGGCGAAGACCACGCTGAGTGGCGTGGACTTGTGGCAACTAGATTGGAGGGGTACTCATCACAACGACGCGGGAGTGACCGAGGATGCCTGAGAATCCGACCATCGATAACTTGATGAATGAGACGCGGACATTCGCGCCACCAGAAGAGCTTGCAAAACACGCCAACGTAACCGAGGCTGATTACACCGCCGCAACTGCCGATTACGAAGCCTTCTGGCTCGATAAGACAAAGATGCTCTCTTGGCAGACCGAGCCCACCGAATCGCTCGACTGGTCGAACCCGCCATTTGCAAAATGGTTCAAGGACGGCAAACTTAACGCTGCCTATAACTGCGCAGACCGGCACGTCGAGGCTGGCAAGGGCGACAAAGTCGCTTATTACTTCGAAGGCGAACCTGGCGATACCCGCACCATCACCTATGCCAACCTCAAGGATGAAATTAGCCGGGGTGCCAACGCACTCACTGAGCTTGGGGTGAAAGCGGGCGACGTCATCGCCATCTATATGCCAATGATCCCCGAGACCATCTTCGCGATGCTATCGTGCGCACGGATCGGTGCAATTCATACTGTGGTATTTGGCGGCTTCTCTGCTGATGCGCTCGCCAGCCGCATCCAGGACTGTGATGCCAGGGTCGTCATTACCGCTGACGGCGGCTATCGCCGTGGCAATCCCAGCGCGCTGAAGCCCGCGGTCGACGAAGCCCTGACCAAGTGCCCTAACGTGCATACCGTTCTCGTCGCGCAACGGACCAAACAAGACACCACGATGCAGGACGGCCGCGACAAATGGTGGCATGAATTCGTTGGCGGCCAATCGGCCGATCACACCCCAGAAGCGTTCGACGCCGAGCACCCCCTCTATGTCATGTACACCTCCGGCACCACCGGCAAGCCCAAAGGCATCCTGCACACCACCGGCGGCTATCTCACGCAGGTTGCCTTCACGCACTGGGCCATGTTTGATCTCAAGGCCGACACCGACATCTTCTGGACTGCCGCCGACGTCGGTTGGGTCACCGGACACTCCTACATCGTGTACGGGCCACTGTGTAATGGCGCTACGTCGGTGATGTACGAAGGCACCCCCGACACCCCACATCAAGGTCGTTGGTGGGAAATTATCGACAAGTACAAGGTCTCGCTGCTCTATTGCGCACCAACCGTGATCCGCACCTTCATGAAGTGGGGTGAGGAAATCCCGGCGAAATACGACCTATCGACATTGCGTGTGATCGGCAGTGTCGGCGAGCCAATCAATCCAGAGGCGTGGATTTGGTATCGCCGCGTGATTGGGCATGACAAGACACCGGTCGTGGATACCTGGTGGCAAACCGAGACCGGCGCGACCATGATCGCGCCGATGCCGGGTGTCACCGCTTCCAAGCCAGGCTCCGCGATGCGTCCCATTCCCGGCATTTTTGCTGACGTCGTCGATGACACCGGCGCCTCGGTGCCCAATGGCTCAGGTGGATATCTCGTCGTGACCAAGCCCTGGCCCTCGATGCTGCGCACCGTGTACGGCGACGATGAGCGGTATAAGGAGACCTACTGGTCGCGCTTCGCGGGCAAGTACTTCGCCGGTGATGGTGCCAAGAAGGACAACGACGGTGATGTCTGGGTGCTCGGCCGGGTCGATGATGTCATGAACGTCTCCGGTCACCGCATGTCGACGACCGAAATCGAATCAGCCCTGGTCTCACACCCCAAGGTCGCCGAGGCCGCTGTAGTGGGCGCCGCTGACGATCAAACTGGTCAGGCAGTAGTCGCTTTCGTGATCCTGCGCGGCAATGTCACCGATGCAGACAAAGGCGATGCGATCGTCACTGAGTTGCGCAATCATGTCGCTAAAGAAATCGGCGCAATCGCCAAACCCCGGCAGATTATGATCGTACCTGAGCTGCCAAAAACCCGATCTGGGAAGATTATGCGAAGGCTTCTTCGTGATATTGCCGAAAAGCGCGAAATCGGTGATGTCACGACACTTGCCGATGCCACCGTCATGGATCTCATCCAAGAGAACCTCAGCTCCTCAGCACCCGCCGAGGAATAACCCGCCGTAAGGGACTGATCGAACCTGAGCCGACGTACCAAGACCAAAACACAGCGCCGGCTTAGAGAACTACGGGTCGAATTGGCGCATTCCGAGCGAGCCACCCCCGCGGTTCGGCTCGCTCGTAAGGCACTCAAGCGCGATGTAACCATGACCCGTCAAGCGGTCACCGAGGCGATACGGTACCTGCGTACCGAAGCGGTCGGCGGCATCATCATGCTCGTCGCCGCGATCATCGCGCTGATTCTGGCCAATTCCGGGGCCCAAGACTGGTACCACAGCATCCTCGAATCTCGGATCGGCCCACACGCACTCCATCTGGACTTGACGGTCTCCGAATGGTTCGCCGATGGTCTGCTGGCGATCTTCTTTTTCGTGGTGGGCCTCGAACTCAAGCGCGAACTGGTCATCGGA
>JBDTCL010000053.1:0-9343 GCA_039923595.1 Antricoccus sp.
ACGTGCACTCCTACTGTTGCGCGATCCGGGCCCACATTTTGCGTCGCCCGGGGTCTTGCCCAATCGTCTGCTGAACTACAACCGCGATAAACGTTACATGGGTTATCTGCGGGGGTAAAACTTTCCTAGATAACAATCAGTCATCGGAATCAACGTATCGAACTATATCGATAGCAAATTCCCCAAAAATAGGTCAATAACATTGATTTCACGCGGACTATCGTCCTTCACTACTGGAATGTTGGTGAAGGATCAAGTAATGGACTCATCAATTTGTAACCGAGATCACGTCAACTGCTCCAGAAATTCGACGTCGTGGACTGGCCTCAATGGCGCAATTTTCAACAATCGGCTACTATTTCGCCTTAGGTCATGAGTTCCAGCAGATAGCCCCGGCTAGCTGGACGGCAACCCTCCAACCGCGGTGGGGTGCTCCGGGTGAAGACCAGGCGAGGTACCGACCGGTCCTCTCGCAAGCGCGGGTACGTCAACACCATTGACGGCCCAGGATTTTCCTCGGGAGTCACCATGCATATGTGCATCCAGTAACCGCGAACGCCCTCTTCATCGACGCACGTACTTCGCCGTTCTTTCAAAAATCTCGCTGCGCCAACGACGGCGCCAAAATCGCAAAGGACACACCCGCATCATGTCTGAAGACACCGCTACCTTGCCACCAGCAATCGATCCAGCCACCTGGTCGTTTGAGACAAAGCAAATCCACGCCGGACAAACACCCGACTCGGCGACGGGCTCCCGCGCCCTGCCGATCTACCAAACCACTTCGTACGTATTCAAGGACACCGAGCACGCGGCCAACCTTTTTGGCCTGAGCGAATTTGGCAATATTTATACCCGGATGATGAACCCCACCACAGACGCTGTCGAGAAGCGGATCGCCGCCCTCGAGGGGGGCGTGGGAGCGCTACTCGTCGCTTCTGGTCAGGCTGCTGAAACCCTCGCACTGCTCAACCTCGCAGAGCTCGGTGATCACATCGTCGCCTCTCCGTGCCTTTACGGGGGTACCTACAACCTGCTGCACTACACATTCCCCAAGCTCGGCATCGAGGTCACGTTTGTCGATGACCCGAATGACTTGGAGTCGTGGAAAGCGGCAATTAAGCCCAACACCAAGGCGCTTTATGGTGAGACGATCGCTAACCCAAAGAGCGAGATTCTGGACATAGAAGGAATCGCTGATGTAGCACACGCGCACGGTGTGCCGCTCGTTGTCGATAATACGATTGGCACGCCGTACCTTATCCGGCCCATCGAATACGGCGCTGACATCGTCATTCATTCGGCCACCAAATACCTCGGTGGCCACGGAACGTCCATCGCTGGAGTAATCGTTGACGCTGGCAAGTTCGATTTCGGTGCCGATCCGGCTAAGTTCCCGAATTACAACGAGCCTGATCCGAGCTATCACGGCTTGACCTATGCGCGAGATCTCGGCGTAGGTTCGTCGCTGGGCGCTAACCTCGCCTTCATTCTCAAGGCTCGGGTTCAGCTACTACGCGATACTGGAGCCGCAGTTTCGCCGTTCAATGCGTTTCTGATCGCGCAGGGCATCGAAACACTAAGCCTACGCATGGAGCGTCATCTGGAGAACTCGCACAAGGTTGCGCAGTTCCTCGATGAAAATGCTGGCGTAGAAACCGTTTATTGGGCCAGTCTTCCAAGCAGCCCGTCGTACCAAAAGGCGCAGAAGTACACCCCCAAAGGCGCGGGTGCTGTCGTCTCGTTTGAAATCGTCGGCGGCGTTGATGCCGGTAAGCGATTCGTGGAAGCGTTAGAGCTGCATAGTCATGTCGCCAACATCGGTGACGTGCGCTCGCTGGTGATTCATCCAGCATCGACGACCCACAGCCAGCTCACCCCTGAGGAGCAACTCGCCGCAGGCGTCACACCCGGATTGATTCGGCTCGCCGTGGGAATTGAGAATATAAAGGACATCTTGGCGGATCTCGAAGTGGGTTTCAGAGCCGCACACTAATCAGCAATCGTCCAATCTGAGGGAACTGGAGAATGACCTCCGTGGCAGATCGTCCGACCGCTTCATCGACCACCGCGCGTGACGTCGGTGGTGGATGGCGGACGGGCGATCCCGCCGCATTTCGTAAGTTCGTCGATATCGGCGCGATCGCACTCGAGGTTGGCACCACCCTTCCGGATGTGCGCATTGCTTACGAGACCTGGGGCACCCTCAACCGTGCGGGCGATAACGCGGTATTCATCGCACACGCATTGACCGGAGATGCGCACGTAGAGGGTCCGACCGCCGCCGGTCAACCGACACCCGGCTGGTGGGCTGGACTAATCGGTCCCGGTGCCTATATCGACACTGACAGGTATTTTGTTGTCGCATCCAACGTCCTCGGCGGCTGCCAAGGTTCGACCGGTCCAAGCTCAGTAGCGCCGGACGGCCTAGCGTGGGGCAGCAGGTTTCCGTTCTTAACGATCCGCGATCTCGTCCACGCCGAGTCGTTGGTCGCCGATCATCTTGGCATCACTTCATTTGCTGCTGTCGTTGGCGGATCCATGGGCGGGATGCGAGCGATTGAATGGTCGATCATGTATCCAGGCCGGGTGGCTAATGCCATCATTCTTGGCTCAACTGCTTATGCTACGAGTGATCAAATTGCCTGGTGTGCGCCACAAATTGCGGCAATCGAAGCTGATCCGCATTGGCAAGGTGGCGACTATTACGACACTGGTTGTGCACCGGCAGTCGGCCTGGGGATCGCCCGGTCGATCGCGCATGTGACCTATCGCAGCGAATACGAGCTCGCGACCCGATTTGGACGTGACGCCCAGCCAGGAGAACGTCCACTCGGCGGCCGTGGTCGCTATGCGGTCGAGTCATACCTCGATTACCACCGCGACAAACTGACGGCCAGATTCGATGCCGGTTCGTATGTCGGACTCACTCGGGCAATGAACTCTCACGACATCGCACGCGGCCGCGGCACGCTCGTTGACGCGCTCGCCAAGACGACCGCTGAGCTGCATGTCGCATATGTGAGTTCTGATCGTTTATACCCGCCGCGGCTGTCGAGCGAGATCGTTCACAACGCACCGGTGGGCAAGGCAAACCTGACCCAGATACAGTCCGATTTTGGGCATGACGGATTTCTCATCGAGATCGAGCAGGTCGGCCAACTGATCCAATCGGTTCTCAGCTAACAGCACCGGCTCAGGCCATTACGGGCGCGAGCGCTCGATTTCGGTTAACAATCCCGCCAACAGGGCCACGCGGCCGGCGACTGTCGACAGGTCGAGCCACTCGGTCGGGGCATGATCATCACCGCCGACCGGACCAAGACCATCAATGGTCGGGATACCCAGAGCGGCTGTCGTATTTGCATCGGCAGCCCCTCCAGTGGCAGCCTCGTGCACGACCACGCCCACGGACTCACCCACGTGTTTGGCTTTGCTGACCAAATCCGCGGTACCGGCGTTGCGTTCCCATGGCACATGCTCGGCGGTGGACCGTAGTTGGACCTCAATGCCGGGAACGGTCGGTTGCTCGCACAGCCGCTCAATCTGCGCGTATGCCGCAGAGAACCCCGCAGTATTCGCGCAACGTAGATCCACCTCAAGCTCAACAAGATCGCACACAATGTTCGGTCTACTGCCGCCCCGTAACAACCCGACATTGCAGGTCGCCGTCGGCCATCGACCATTGAGCGCCTGTAATGCGATGATCAGATGAGCAGCTTCGACCGCGGCATTAATACCCTTTTCTGGCTCGATACCAGCATGCGCTGCGCGGCCTCTGATCTGGATCTGCAGATCAGCGATGCCCTTGCGTGCCGATACCAAATCGCCATTCGCGCGGGCACATTCCAAACATATCGCCGCATCGACGCCGGCAGCGAGAGACTCGATGACCTGCCGTGAGGCCGGCGATCCAATCTCTTCATCAGGTGAGCAATGCAAAATGATCTCCGCGAAATCGCGGTATTCGATCTCAGCAAGCACAACAAGTGCGTATAGGCCAGTCAACAAGCCAGCCTTGTCATCGCAAACCCCTGGCCCGCGCGCGATTTGACCATCGACACTGAACGGCCGTCGCTGCGGCTCACCAGGCTCGAAAACCGTATCCATATGAGCCATCAGCAGTATCCGCGCGCCTGATGCGTCATCGCCACGAAGTCGGCCGACTACCGAATCGCCAATCGGCGTCCCGTCATACCGGCCGCCCACAATCGATTCCGAGACAATTCGCTCGCTGTCGAGCCCCTGCCGCTCAAGCCGCTCAGTGACCCACTGAGCGACCAGATTGACCCCAGCAGCGTCATAAGATCCGCAATCGATATTAGTCAGGATCTCAAGGTCATCGCAGAATGATCGGTAGTGCCTTTCGGCGATCGGCAGCAGTCTGGAATGGTCGATGGGCATGACGCACAGATTACCGTCTGAGCGTTAGTGTTTATCCAATGACGGCATCCTCATTCGAGCCCGCGCCTCCTATCGAAGTACGGATCCTGAGCGGGCCTAATTTGTATCTGACGCGGCCAGCGACCAAACTTGTGCTCGATGCCACCCATATCCTGGACCTCGATCCGGTTCTTGCCGCCGAACTGGGCAATCTGCTGCTTCCAGTTGGCGGCCGGGCCGGTGCATCCGGTGGCGACACTCGACTGGAGTTCGCGGCGCAGCTAGCCGCAGCGCTGGCCCGAAGAATTGCGCGCAATTTCGGCAAAGAACTTCCTGTGGTGCATCAGGTCGGTCCCGAAGACGGCCAAATCACCATCGCGTTTCCCACTCGGTGGCGACGCCGCTCGGAGTCAATGGCCTACACCATCAATGCGGCGGTCCAGCAGCTCGGCACGATTGCGCCAGCACAAGATGTCGAGTCGGCGCTCGATGCGGTCGTCGCACAGGCCATCGACACCGTTGAGATGGCTGATCTCGGTGATGAGGTGATCGCCCTCGTTCCTCAAGTCCCCACGATTGCGATTACCGGAACTAACGGCAAAACCACGACGACGCGCCTCGTCGCGCACATCGGGTCGGTCGCTGGCCGGACACCCGGCTGGTCCAACACTGACGGAATCGTGATTGATGGCGAGATCGTCGAAGTGGGCGATTGGTCGGGCCCCGGCGGCGCGGCGAGAGTCCTCGCTGAACCCAAGGTGGATTTGGCGGTGTTAGAAACTGCGCGCGGTGGCGTCCTGCTGCGCGGGATGGGTACTGCGACAAACGATGTCGGTGTGGTGACCAACATAAGTTCAGACCATCTTGGCCTGAACGGTATCTATACAGTCAAGCAGCTTGCTGAGGTGAAGTCGACAATTGTTCGGGCAACAAAACCTGCCGGTTGGGCAGTACTCAACGGTGATGATGAGCTGGTTGCACCGATGCGGTGGGTCACCCGGGCGCATCCCTGGATTTTTACCCTCGATCCAGACAATCCCTTGATAGCTGATGTTCTGGTCGTTGGCGGTCGGGTCACCACAGTCATCGACGGCCAGATTGTCGTTCTGCGACGGGGCTTGGATCCACTCGCCCTAGTGCCTATCGATCAGATTCCGATCACTCTTGTCGGTTTGTCACGGGTGAATCTTTACAACGCGCTTGCTGCTGCCTCCGCCGCCTTAGCGATCGGGATTGAGCCTGCCGCGGTGCGCTGCGGGTTAAATACATTTGCCCCCGATACCACCCGCAACCCCGGTCGACTTAATATCTTCAATGTCGCTGGAATGCTGGTCGTACTTGACTTGGCGCACAACGAAGCGAGCCTGGATGCACTTCTTGCCGTCGCTGATGGCTTGCGACGATCTGGCGAGATCTGGACAATCCTCGGGGCTCCTGGTGATCGGCCTGACGATGCAGTCCATTCGATGGGCCGACGTGCCGCCGAGGTGAGCGATCACCTAGCTGTGGCAGAGAAGGAGAAATATCGCCGAGATCGTCCCGCTGGTGAGCTCACAACTCTCTTTCGCGGTGGTGCAGCAGATGCAGGGATCCTTGATCTTCCGGGCTATGAGACAGAATTAGATGCAGTCCAGCAGATCATTGGCGTTGCCAAACCCCAGGATGTTATCGCGGTGATGGTGCATGCCGAACATACCGAAATTTCGCAATGGTTGCGCGATCAAGGCGGCTACGAGATGGACCACGCGGCTCTTGTCGACTGGCTGCGTTGACCTGCCGAGCCAGTACTTCCCTCACCTAAACATCGGCGGAAGGTGTCCGAAGTGATAGCTCGAGAAGAAGTTCCGAGGTCCTCGTTACTCGACGACAGGTCTTTCGAGATCGGCGTCGGAGGCGCCTTCTTTTGCCGTATGGGTCATTTCTTGCAATTGATCCCATACCGATCGGGCTTGGTCTACACAGAGGACGACTAGGTCACCCGGATTGGCGAGATTGATCGCGGCCCTCGTCGCCTCGACCTCATCGAGGACGAGCTGCACATCACTGCATCGCGCGCCTTCATCCATGGATGCGCGCACGCCTTCTTCCACGAGTGCCGCAGTTTCACCGATTTTGCGTCCTCGACTCGTCGCATCTTCACGAATGATGATCCGATCGAAGTGGGGTCCTGCTGCGGCCCCAAGGTCACGCATGTCTTGATCGCGACGATCTCCCGCCGTTGCGATCACGCCGATCCGGCGAGCACGCTCGATAGCTACATCGTCTTCATAAAGGCGATCGACAAAGTCGCCAAGCATTTTCATGCCCGGCGCATTGTGGCAGTAATCGACGAGCACGCGAACTCCGCGTACCTCGGTCATATTTAACCGACCTGCGCTTTGGTAATAGGTCGGCGCAAACGTTCGCAAGCCCTGGCGGATATCGTGCAGCGCAAACCCCGCCGCATACGCAGCGGCCGCGGCAGCCATCGCATTCTGAACGTTCATCATCGCCTTGCCCTCAAAGGTCGAGGGCAATAGGTGGGTATAGGCCAGCGGCATTCGCCGCTGGCCGTGAACGATGGTGATCATGTCTCCTAGATCGGAACTTTCCAGCACGACGGCACGACCGCCGGAACGCGAGTGCCGATCAACGAATCGCCTCGATTGCGGGTCGGTAGAAAACCAGACCACGTCTCCGGAGCAGTGCTTGCGCATGTCTCGGACCAACGGATCGTCAGCGTTGAGGACAGCCGAACCCGACCGCGGCACCGCTTCAACCACGACGCGCTTCACTCGCGCGAGCTGCTCCACGGTGTCGATCCCGCGAAGCCCCAGATGATCGGGCGCGACATTGAGCACAACGCCAATATCATTACGTTGATAGCCAAGTCCCTCACGCAGGATACCGCCCCGAGCAACCTCGAAGACAGCAAAATCAACGCGTGGATTTTGCAAGACCATGCGCGCGGATCGCGGCCCAGAGGCATCTGCGCGAATGATGAGCCGATCGTCAATGACCACCCCGTCAGTCGACGTCATACCGACCTTCTTGCCAGTGCCTTTGGCGATATGGGCGATCATTCGTGATGTTGTGGTCTTACCGTTTGTGCCGGTAACCGCGACGATCGGTATCCGAGACGGCATCCCTGGTGGGAAAAGCAAATCTACGACGGGTTTGGCCACATACTGTGCCTCGCCCACCGTTGGATGCGTGTGCATCCGGAAGCCGGGTGCAGCATTGACCTCACAGATGCCGCCGCCGGTCTCGCGTACCGGCTCGGTGATGTCAGGACAGATGAAGTCGATCCCGGCTATATCCAAACCCACCACGCTCGCAGCTTCCTCGGCAATATCTACATTGTCCGGATGCGCCTCGTAGGTGCGATCAATCGAGATGCCGCCGGTAGACATGTTGCCGGTCAGCGCCAGCTTTACCATCTCGCCATTGGGCGGCACATCCGTCAGCCCGTAGCCCTGACCTCGCAGCACCGCGATCGCCGCGTCGTCGATACTGATTCGGGTCAACACCTTTTCGTGGCCCACCCCCCGGCGCGGGTCGGTGTTTGTGAGCGCCACTAAATTCTCAATGGACGTAATTCCATCACCGATTACATGCGCTGGAACCCGCTCAGCGAGGGCGACCATTTTGCCGCCGATAACTAATACTCTGTAGTCCTTGCCAGTGATCATGGTCTCCACGACGATCACCCCGCGGCGCGACTCATCCTTGGCGAGGTCAAACGCGGAGGTCAGGTCGGCTTCATTTTGAAGGTTCAGCCCCACGCCGCGGCCATGGTTGCCGTCCAGTGGCTTGCACACCACCGGATAGCCGATCCGCTTCGCGACTGCGAGCGCACCCTCGAGAGTGCGGATTGCCTCAGATTGGGGTGTGGGCAGCCCGGCCTCACGCAGCAGCCGCAGGGTCAGCTCTTTGTCGGAGGCGACATCGACAGCGAGCGATGAGGTTTGAGAGGTCATCGTTGCGCGAATGCGTTTGGCATGGACGCCCTGGCCCAACTGGACTAGTGAGTGCTCGTTCATCCGCTGCCACGGGATATCCCGACTGCTGGCCTCATCGAGGATCGCCTGAGTCGACGGTCCGAATGCGACCCGCTGAGCGCGTCGCAAAAACGATTCGAACTCGGCCGCGAAATCGAATTCAGGGTTGGGCTCGACCAGGTGATTAATCAACCGCACGGCAAGCTCTGAGGCCGCCCGCGCCACCCGTTCATCGGCATAGCTGAAGATCACGTTGTAACGGGCGTACTCACCTGTACTGCGGGTCTTGCCACGAGTTAGATCGCTGCCAGCCTCGCGCTGCAACTGGAGGGTCAGATGTTCAGCGACGTGGCCAAGCCAGGTGCCTTCATGGAGTCGCTCGACGAAGCCGCCATCGTATCCACGGGAGCACTGGTGATCGCCTAGCCCCGGAAGCAGTAATAGCAACCGCTCTGTGAAGCCAGGGAGCTTATTGGTCGGATACTCCTCAAGGACGCCGAGATCGACCTCAAGATGTATCGACAGATCGTAAGAGAAATAGTTTGGTCCGCGATATACCCGAGTCGAGAGAATCCGCAACTGCGGTGCCGGGGGGCGTACCTGTTCAGTCGAAGGCTGCTCGGCCATAACCACCTCTCATCATGCGCTCAGTCGTGCGCAACTCCTGCACAGTCTCGCACGCCATTACCGCGCAGCTGAGGGGTCGATCCCAGTGCTAACAAGGACCCGATTCTTTAGGTCGTAACGCGCCGCGCGAGGCAACGTGTGCAGAATGACGCCAGAGGCGAGCAACGGCTGACCGCGGCGGGCTATCGGTGCAGATGTCACCATCTGTGAACCATCCAGCACCGTTACCACCCCGCGGCCAATCACTTCGAAGGTACCGTCCGGAGCGATCAACACAGCGGTGTCTTCATCGATACCCATACCGAGTTGACTGGGTGAGACGGCAACAGTTGATAGCAGACGGCCAATCCGAT
>JBDTCL010000054.1:0-8538 GCA_039923595.1 Antricoccus sp.
GCTGCTGCCTTGTTGGTGAAGGTGATCGCTAGGATCGCACCGGGGGGAACTTTGCGCTGATCGAGGAGGTAGGCGATCCGCCGGGTAAGCACCCGGGTCTTGCCAGATCCGGCGCCGGCCACGATGAGCAACGGACCGCCCTCGTGCACCACCGCCGCACGTTGCTGCGGATTCAGGTCGGTCAGCAGCGTAGCTACCCGATCTATTTTCGCAGGATCTACTTGAGCGCCCGCCAGCTTCTCGGCGGGTCTGCTACTGGCGGACTGTGAAATCTCTTTATTAGTGGAATCAATCATCGCGGGACTAACTCTACGACGCGGCGCTGAGACCATCGGCAAGGAGCGGCATGCCAAAAAATGCTCGATATTTAAGGGGGCCCATCGACCTGGAACCGTAGGTATGCGAAACTACCAAAGTGATGATGCCCGACCTCGCTCGTAATTCTTATTTTGCGACTTATTTTTATAGGTGCCTGGTTTCGGTACCGGTCGGAATTCTCTAGCATCACGACAATTTCTACGCCCCGAGCCAGTTGGCCGGGGCGTTTTGCATTCGGTCGTGACTGGTTATTACCAGCGAAGGACAACACATGACCAACTTCGACAAAACACAAGCAGATGGACCGCGCATCGCTGTGCTGCGTGGCCAGATCGATGCCGTTGATGACACCATCATTCGGCTGATCGTTGAGCGCAGCGAGATGTCAAGGAGAATCGCAGCGATGCGCAGCGCGACGGGCGGCACCGGTGTGGACCTTGGCGGTGAGTACAAAACGATCACGAAGTTCCATCAGGCCCTTGGCAAAAACGGATCAGCGCTGGCGTCGCTGTTATTGCGCTCACGTCGCTCGGCCTGCTAACTGCGCGAGATCGACGAGGGAACCGATCACGGTAGAAATCCGTCAACACTGCTTCGGGTCAAGCTCAGCCGCCATACCCGTGGGAGTTCGTCTGGCTCCGCTGACTCACGCATTATTTGGGCAGGCGTAGATGTGGAGATCTTGATGGTTGACCCCGGCGAGTTGCCGAAGCTACGACGATTCAAACTTGGCGCGGACGGCAGGCCGGTCGCAATACAGACAGCCGTTGATGCCGATTCGTCAAATGAGCCCTATGAGCAGGTGGCATCTTCGAAGTTCGCGGAACGTTACATGGCGCCGAACCAGAGCTCGGCTACCGTCCTCTCTGCGGCCGTGAATAGCAAATCAGCCGATAAAGTCACGCCACCGACGAAACGTTTAGATGGCCAACACCTAGGTACTCGAGGCCCGGCATTCGCCCGACCATCGGCAGCGGACATCGCTTTTCGCGAACAGCTGTTGGTTGCACCCCGCGCTTTGAGCGACCTGATGCCTGAAAAACCCCGTCGCCCTTGGTTAATCCTGGCGGCAATCCTTAGCCTGCTGATTATTGTCGGCGCCGTGCTGGCTTTCGTGCGGCCATGGCAGAGGAATTCGGCACAAGTTTCAGGCGGCACCCCCTCCACGGCCCCTGGCGCATCGACTGGGCGCGCGCCCGACCGCGCGGGCGCGTCGACATCAGCACAAGGCGAGGCTTCAGGCGGACCGGCGAAGTGGGCCAACGACATTTGCGCGCCACTTCGCGATTATGCTGGCCTTGCACACACGAGCATATCGGAGATCGACGAGCTGACGACCAAGGATGTTTCGAAATTATTGGGTATCAAAAGTGCTGCCCAATCAGCGACGACTACGCTGAGCAACGCCCTCAAGCTGGTGACCTCGGCTGCGGGCTCGAACGTGCTTGCCGCTGCGCAGACTGATCTGATCAATGCAACGGACAAGACCAACCAGGTCCTGAGCAAACCCGCCACGGAACCAACATTAATGAAAACTGCGATCGCCTTACCGATCTCGACTTTCAAGACTACGGTCAGCGAGCTGCCGCAGACGCTCAAAGTTGCTGTCGCGGCGAACGATATTTGTCAGTCGGTAAGCGTCTAGAAAGCGTGCATCGCCAGTCGTCCTATTCCCATTCAATAGTTCCGGGTGGCTTGCTGGTGATGTCCAGAACTACTCGATTCACTTCGCGCACCTCGTTGGTGATTCGATTGGAAATATCAGCAAGGATCTCGTAGGGCAGCCGAGACCAATCAGCGGTCATCGCATCCTCGCTCGAGACTGGCCGCAACACGATGGGATGGCCATAGGTTCGCCCATCACCTTGGACTCCCACTGATCGCACATCGGCCAGCAGTACCACTGGACATTGCCAGATCTGTCGATCCAAGCCGGCTGCCGAAAGCTCGTCGCGCACGATCTGATCGGCAGCGCGCAATATCCCTAGACGCTCAGCAGTGATTTCACCCACGATCCGCAGTGCCAGCCCAGGCCCGGGAAACGGCTGCCGATAGACCAACGCCTCAGGTAATCCGAGCTCGATGCCCACCTTGCGGACCTCATCTTTGAAAAGTGTCCGCAATGGCTCAATCAAACCGAACTGGACGTCGTCCGGTAGTCCACCCACATTGTGATGACTCTTGATATTCGCCGCGCCCTCGCCGCCACCGGACTCGACAACGTCGGGATAAAGCGTGCCTTGGACCAAGAACCCCACGCTCCGCCCTGAGTCGCTGGCCTCAGCGATGACGGCCCGCTCAGCCTGTTCGAAGACTCGAATGAACTCGCGGCCGATCGTCTTGCGCTTGACCTCCGGATCGGTGATTCCGGCAAGTGCGCTCAAAAATCGTTCGCGCGCGTCAATCACTCGAAGCGAAGCACCGGTAGACGCCTCGAAATCACGCTTCACTTGCGCCACTTCGCCGGCACGCATCAGGCCATGGTCGACCAAAACACAATGCAACTGCTCACCGATGGCCCGTGCTACCAATGCTGCGGCGACAGCTGAATCAACTCCGCCCGACAGCGCGCAAATCACGTGACTGGCACCGACCAAGTTGCGAATGATCTCTACTTGAGTTTCGACAACGGCATCCATCGTCCAGTCGCCGTCGAGGTCGCTGACGACATGCAGAAACTGCTCAATCACCTGCTGCCCGTGCTCGGTATGACGCACCTCAGGGTGGTACTGCACGCCATACATCCGGCGCGCTGGATTTTCAAAGGCAGCTACCGGCGCGCCTTGAGACGACGCGGTCACCTCAAACCCTGGCGGCGCTGCCACTACTGCGTCGCCATGTGACATCCAGACCTTTTGGGTCGCTGGCGAGCCGGCAAAAAGTGCCGAATGCGCTTGAGTAACCGTCAATGACGTGCGACCAAATTCGGAGTTTCCGGTACGTTCAACGACACCGCCCAGGGTCGCGGCCATCGCCTGGAAGCCATAGCAAATTCCGAGAATCGGCAGCTCCAAGTCAAACAAGGCCGGATCGAGTTTCGGCGCGCCATCAGCATAAACGCTCGATGGGCCTCCGGAGATCACAAGTGCGGCGGCACCACGTTCGCGCACCTGCTGCGCCGTGATGGTGTGGGGCACGATCTCGCTGTAGCAGTGCGCCTCACGCACCCTGCGGGCGATCAACTGTGCGTACTGGGCGCCGCAATCGACGACGAGCACGGTTTGCGGTGTTCTTGGGCTTTGCAGTGTGCTCACGTGGGGCGCTGATCCTCACGAAGTAGCCCTGCGAGGGTATCGAGATCAGCATCGCTCATCCCTCGGTTTGCCAAGAATTGCCTCGCACCGCCAAAATGAGTGTCGATCCAATCCATCAGGGCGACCATAGTCTCAGCACGAGTCACCTGACGATCAGAATCGCCAGGTGAAATTTCACCGTACAAACCCGACTGCACCAGACGCTCCATGATCTTCGGTACGGCTGGAGCTGACGCCGCGTAGTCTGTCGCTATTACTTCGTTAGCAACGCCAGCGACTGATTGAGCGGTTGCAATGATGACGCCAGTTCGATCCTTGCCGGCCGCACAGTGCACCAGGGCTGGCAGTGTTCCGGGACGAATAAGTTCGCTAATCGCCGAGACGATCGCGGCGCCGTCGTTGCATTCGAAGTAACCCTTGTAGTACTCAAAAGTCACTTCCCAGTGCGGCCGGTCAGGCTGCGAATCGACCATTTCCCGCAATCCAGGGGCGACTGAAGAGTCACTGCTTCTGATCGGCACATTGAGATGAACAACGTCATCGCGCGCCAGTAGTCCGATGCCGTGACTGCGAGATTCTTCCGGATAGCGAAGATCCAAAATTGTTCGGATGCCGCGATTATCAAGCAACTCTGCAGCATCAGCTTCGGTGAGTAGGTGGGGGCTGTCCATTCTGAGCAGCACATTTCGCTTCATCATGGCGCCATCGACTGTCGGCAGACCTCCAGCATCCCGGGCGTTGAAGGCACCTTCGAGCGGGATCGTTCGATCTATATCGATGACGCCCGCACTGGCGGTTTCATCAGTCTTTTTGTTCACTGTCACAGCACTTCCTTAGTAGATGTATCTGGCGTTACGCCTGCAGATTGCTGGCGTCAGCTAGGCCGAGTTCGACACGCTGAAACTCTTTCAGGTCGCTAAAGCCGCACTTTGCCATCGCCCGTCGTAAACCACCGAATAGGTTCTGGCTGCCATCGGCGACGAGGGCAGGCCCTTCGAGCAGTTGGGTCATGGGAACCGCGCTCATTGCGGAGGTAGCGACGAACTTGCTGCGTGGCAGGGCCGGATGACTGGCAGAGTAGTCCCACCAAGCATTATCGACCGGGCTCTGGGTCGCCGTTGCGAGCGCTCGACCAAGCATGACAGCGTCCGCACCGCAACCAAGCGCGGTCACAATATCCCCGCTGTTACGCAACTCGCCGTCTGCGATGACATGCACATACCGACCACCGGTTTCATCAAGGTAGTCGCGGCGGGCCGCTGCCGCATCGATAATCGCCGTCGCCATCGGTGCTCGGATGCCCAGCACCTCAGCGCTCGTCGCGGAGCTATCGGCACCAAACCCGACTATGATTCCGGCGGCGCCGGTGCGCATCAAGTGCAATGCGGTCTGATAATTGCTGCACCCACCGACGATCACGGGAACATCCAGCTCGGCAATGAACTGCTTGAGATTGAGCTCGTCGCCGGCCTTACTGACATGCTCCGCTGAAACAATTGTTCCCTGAATGATCAGCAGATCCACGCCAGCACCAAGGATCACTGCGGACAACTGTGCGGTGTGTTGCGGGGAGACGCGCATCGCAACCGGTGAGCCGGTCGCCCGCATTTGCTGCACACGTTCAGTGATCAGCTCGGTTTTGATCGGTTCGGCATAGACCTGTTGCAGCAATGCCGTCGCCTCGTCAGAGCGGGCACCACGCAACTTGTCGTAAATCGGGGTGGGATCGCTATACCGGGTCCACAAGCCCTCGGCATTGAGCGTCCCTAAACCGCCAGCTTCACCCACAAGTGCTGCTGTTGTCGGTGTCATAATCGCGTCGCTTGCGTGCGCCACGAGGGGGATACCGAATCGAAAAGCGTCAAGACGCCAAGCCGTGGACACATCCTCGACGTCGCGGGTCCTTCTGGTCGGCACCACACTCACCTCTGTCAGGTGATAGCCACGCCTGGCCTCGCGACCCATGCCGATCTGTACATAGTCGTGCATTTAGTCCTCCTCGCAGCTTGACCCAAACGGAGTGGCCAGCTCGGTCCTAGCGACGGCTTCCGTAATTTGGCGCCTCGACGGTCATCTGAATATCATGCGGATGCGATTCAACCAGACCGGCAGCGGTGATCTGAATTAACCGGCCGCGGTCTTGCAGCTGCTCGATCGTAGGGCAACCGGCGTACCCCATGCCCGCACGCAAGCCACCAATAAGTTGATGAGACACGGCGGCGAGCTGTCCACGGTAAGGCACTTGACCCTCGATACCTTCGGGCACGAGCTTGTCGTCGGAGAACACATCATCTTGAAAATAACGATCCTTGGAATAGGATTTCGCTTCACCGCGCGACTGCATCGCGCCGAGCGAACCCATACCTCGATACGCCTTGAACTGTTTGCCATTGATGAATATCAACTCGCCCGGGCTTTCTTCCACACCCGCAAGCAGGCTGCCGAGCATGACGGTGCTCGCTCCCGCAGCGATTGCTTTGGCTATATCACCCGAATGCTGCACGCCGCCATCGCCGATCACCGGCACGCCAGCAACCCGCGCGCGCTGCGCAGCTTCGTGAATGGCAGTTACCTGAGGGGATCCCACACCCGCAACCACCCGGGTAGTGCAGATCGAACCGGGGCCGACACCGACCTTGATTCCGTCTGCCCCCGCCTCGATGAGCGCCTGCGCGCCATCCTGTGTCACCACGTTACCGCCGACAATGTCGATTGGCACCTCGCCTTTCAGACGGATAACCATCTCCAAAACAGCACGCGCGTGACCGTGCGCGACATCGACCATCAGAATGTCGACGCCAGCATCAACGAGCGCCATGGCCCGCTTATACTGCTCGTCACCCACACCGACAGCAGCCGCCACGAGCAACTGACCGCGATTGTCTTTGGATGCGTTCGGGTATTTCTCGCGCTTGATGAAGTCTTTGACGGTAATCAGTCCACGCAGGCGACGCTGCTGATCAACGAGCGGCAGTTTTTCGATTTTGTTCCGGTGCAGAAGGTGCAGCGCTTCGTCACCGTCGACGCCCACCGGAGCCGTGACCAGTCCTTCCGTTGTCATGACATCGCCCACTAACCGGCTCATATCGGTCTCAAATCGCATGTCGCGATTGGTCACGATACCGATCAGTACACCGTCCTCATCGACCACCGGTAGTCCGGAGATGCGGTAACGGCCGCATAATTCGTCGGCGTCCGCGAGCGTCATCTGCGGCGAGCAGGAGATCGGATTGGTGACCATGCCTGACTCGGAGCGTTTGACCATTTCGACATTGCGGGCCTGGTCGGCAACGGAAAGATTGCGGTGCAGCACGCCAAGACCGCCTTGGCGGGCCATCGCGATGGCCATCCGGGCTTCGGTGACCGTGTCCATCGCTGCTGAGAGCAGCGGCAGGTTAATCGAAATATTGCGAGTAACCTTCGTTCGCGTGTCGACCTCACTTGGTACGCAGTCCGATGCTGCAGGGAGTAGCAGTACATCATCAAAGGTCAGGCCAACGGGTGCAAACTTGTCGGTCCGGAAGCCGTCATCGGTCACGCGAAATGCCTCCTGCAGAAATGGTGTGAGCGCCGTGGGGATGGGTGACTCCATTCTACGTGCCGCCGTGGCGGGCTCTGAGCGCCCGATCCAACAAAGGGCGAAGCCCGCCGATCCATCGATTCCGATCACCGGAGTGATGCTCGGAACGACCGCTCGACGGGCTTTGCGATGCTGTGGAAACGAGTTTGTTAGAACCCGGGTCCGGATTGGTGCCCGTGGCCATGACCATGCCCGGCACCTGAGTCAGGTTCTACTTCAGGCTTCTCAGAGACCGTCCCCTGAGTGGTGAGCAGCATCGCGGCCACGGATGCAGCATTCGTCAACGCTGCCTTGGTGACCTTGACTGGATCAATCACACCATCTTTGACCAGGTTCGAATAAGCACCGGTGGCGGCGTTGTATCCCTCCGTCGCCTTCCCTTCGCGTACGTGCGCGACGACAACCGAGCCCTCTTGCCCAGCGTTACGAGCGATCCAGTACAGGGGCGCGCTCAACGCCGAGCGAATGACTGCAACGCCGGTCGCCTCGTCGCCAGTGAGCCCGAGTTTGGAATCGAGCACTTTGCCAGCGTGTACCAGTGCTGCGCCACCACCTTGCACGATGCCATCTTCGACAGCGGCGCGCGTCGCAGCAATCGCATCTTCGATCCGATGCTTCTTTTCTTTGAGCTCGACCTCGGTCGCCGCGCCAACCTTGATGACAGCGACGCCACCAGCGAGCTTGGCGAGCCGCTCCTGCAGTTTTTCGCGATCCCAGTCGCTATCGGTGGCCTCGATTTCGCTGCGCAGTTGCGAAACCCGTCCGGTAATCGCTTTCTTGCCGCCACCACCTTCGACCAGGGTCGTGACGTCCTTGGTCACGACGGCGCGACGAACCTGACCAAGCATCGTCAGATCCACGCTGTCTAAGGAGAGACCGACTTCTTCGGAAACAACCTGTCCGCCGGTGACGATCGCTAGGTCTTCGAGGAACGCCTTGCGTCGATCACCGAAGAACGGTGCCTTCACTGCGACGACCTTGAATGTTTTGCGGATGGAGTTCACCACAAGGGTAGATAGGGCCTCACCGTCGACGTCTTCAGCGACGATTAGCAACGGCCTCGTGGACTGGGCGACTTTCTCAAGCAACGGCAGCAACTCGGTGATCGCCGAAATCTTGCCAGGGAACAGCAGCACATAGGCATCTTCGTGGATGGCCTGCATAGATTCGGTGTCGGTGACGAAGTAAGGCGAGATGTAACCCTTGTCGAACTGCATCCCCTCGGTGAGCTCCAGTTCGGTCGACATCGTCGAACCTTCCTCGACGGCTATTACTCCGTCAGCGCCGATTTTGCTCATCGCATCGGCGATCAAAACACCAATTGCCTCATCTTGCGAGGAAATCGCCGCCACCTGTGCGACGGCGTCGCCCTTGACGGGCTTTGCC
>JBDTCL010000055.1:0-9426 GCA_039923595.1 Antricoccus sp.
GGCGACGTGGGTCAGCCAGTGGTGACCGCTCGGTCTGGTTCTGGGTACGGAGCTGTTTCTTGTAGCTGGGCGAGGAATTCGGTGTAGGCGGCGTGACCGCCTTCAACCCACATGGTGGCGACCGCCGGTGGGGTATGGGCGTCCATCTCGGCGCGTTGTGCACGGGTCATCTCATCGCTGATCAGGCCGCGGATCAGCCATTGTTTGTCGCGAGTGAAGGTGCGCATCCCATCTGCGGGGAGTTCACCCCATTCCGCGACGTTGATACACCGCGCGGCGATGGGCAGCACGGTGGTTTCCTCCTGGTCCAGGTGCACGGTCAGCGCCGTGTCCAACGAGGCCAGCACGACCTGTAGTTCGGCTGCGTTGGCAGCGGTCGGTTCAGCACGCCAGGTCCTGACCCACGTGTGGGCCTGGTCGATCGCGTGGTGCACGACGGCGTGTTGGGCAAAAATCGCGGCGATGGTTTCGGCTTCTTCGGGGCACCGTTGCAGAAGCTTCGGAGTCAACAACTCATCCTCACCGGTGTGGTGGGAGTCCAGCAGCCGCAACACGTTGTCGTAATACGTACCGACGACCTCCGCGCGGTCCGCATCCCCAGGTCTCGCGCCACCGACAAGCCGCGGTGCCGCGGCCAGTGCTTGACGGAACACTCGATGGATACCGCTGATGTCGGTGGTATCAGCAAGGGGTAGATCACTGGTCGTTGTCATCGTTGCTCCATCGGTCGGGCTATTCGGGCAGAATCAAAAGCCGAATTAGATGATCTGGTTGGCCGGTGGCCGCGTTCGCGTCCGGCGCGATGGTGCTCGAGTTGTCGGAGGGGGTTCGAAGTGCCACCTGATTCCTTGTCAGTGGGTAATTCTAGCTGATTAGAGTCAGACTCTAATTCGAAGATGCGGGATGTGTCTATAGCCAACTCCAGTCCGATTAGATGACCTCCCATGCGCATGGTTGTACGAGGGCCTTCCGTCGGGTCTGTCGAGACAGTGCGGAGCTGTCCTTCGACGAGCAGTTCGCCTTAGTGAGTCGACAACTGCTGTCCCGGCGCGGCTTCTGGGTCTTTGCGTCGAGGGAGCTTGCCGCCCACCACTGCCTTCGCATACACGGCCAGATCCGTGGAGAACCAGAGGTCGGGACGGATTTCGCCACCCTGATTGCCACCGTGACGTTGTCGATCGGCGCACTCATCGACGGTGACGGGACGGCCGGCATGGAATGGACCCGCAAGAGCCTGCGGGCTTACGAACGGCTTGGCATCCGGAACATCGCCGACAACCTGGAGACCAGGGGAAGCCACTATGTCAATGCTGGCCGCCGGGTCGAAGCGGTGCGCTGTCTCGGCGCCGACAATCTGGTCGCGGGTTGGTTGTAACGGGTCAGCGGACGCCGCTCATCAGCTTGCGGATCGGCGCGTTAAACAGCCACAGCACAACCCCGACCACTATCGCGATACCGCCGAGGATGCCGAAGTAGGGCACCTGATCTTCGACGGTGTAGTAGCTCGCCAGCACACCGGCCATCGCGGTACCGAGCGCGATCGACAGGAACAACAGGGCGACCATCTCGGTCTCGAAGATGGCCGGTGCGAGCTTGGTGGCCAGCGACAGACTGACCGGCGAGAGCAAGAGCTCCGCGACGGTGAAAACGAAGATCACTCCCACGAGCCCGAGCAGGGGTGTGCTGTTCGCTTCGGTACTTGCCATCGGAATGAACAGCAGGAACGCGATGCCCATCACGATGGTGCCAAGCGCGAACTTCACCGGGCTGGACGGTTGACGCGGACCGAGTTTCGTCCAGAGTGCTGCGAAAACCCCGGACAGGATGATGATGAACACCGGATTGATAGATTGGACCCAGCTGACCGGCATCTCCCAGCCGAACAGATTCCGGTTGAGCTGCTTGTCGGAATAGACTGTCAGCACGGTGAACTGCTGTTGGTAGAGCGACCAGAACACCGCGCTCACCAGGAACATCGGTATGAAGGCCACGACCCGCTTCCGCTCGACTGGGGTGATCCGCCGGTCGGCCAGCATGACCACGAAATAGGCGATGGCGACGATGATCGTGACGGCCACGACCGTGCCGGAGAGCCGATCGGCGGTGAGCAGCCCGGTTACTGAGGCGATCACGATCAGCGCGATCACGACGGCGCCGGCGACGATTACCCGGACCCGCGACTCGCGCGGGAGCGGATTGGGAACGGCGTTTGCCTTCTGCGGTAGGTTCTTGCGGCCGAAGGCGTAGATCATCAGTCCGACGGCCATGCCTACGGCGGCCAATAGGAAGCCCCAGCGAAAGCCGAGTTCGGACTGCAGGACGCCGGTGAGCAGCGGACCTGCGAAGGCGCCCAGATTGATACCCAAGTAGTAGATCGAGAAACCGGCGTCTCGGCGCAGATCGTCCGGTCGGTACAAGGCGCCGACCATCGATGTGCAATTCGCCTTCACCCCACCGGAACCGACAGCGATGAGGACCAGACCCACTCCGACGCCCACGATACCGGGAATGGCAGACAGCGCGATGTGTCCGCACATGACCAGGATCGCAGCGAGGAACAGGGTGCGCTCCGCTCCCAGTACGCGGTCGGCCAACCAGGCGCCGATGACGGTCGACAGATAGACGGCGCCGCCATAGGCGCCCACAATGCCTGTCGCCGCAGCTTGGTTGATGCCCAGGCCACCCTGCGCAGAACTGTAGTAAAGGTAGATCAGCAGGATGCCCTGCATACCGTAGAACGAGAACCGCTCCCACATCTCCACCGAGAACAGTGTGGCGAGTTGTCGGGGCTGGCCCAGGAATGTTCGTTCGGTCGGCACGCTGTGGTGCGCGGTCGAGCCGTCAGAGGGGGTGCGCAGGGCCATCTGACCGCTCCATTCAAAGAATGACTCTAGTTGGCTATAGTGTCACTCTAATGCTAGGCTGCGAGATGTGTCCAGAGCCAAATCCAGCCCCGTCGCGTGCAGGATTCCCGATCGCGTCCGTGGCGTCATCCTACGGTGTGCCCGCCGCGGAACTTCGTGAGCAGCGCCCGATGAGCGAAGCCACGCTGGCCCGCCGGCGCACTCTGCCTCGCCGGGTGGCACTTTTCGCAGCTACGTACACCTTCGGCGTGGCTATGCTCGGCACCACTCTGCCGACGCCGTTGTATCCGTTGTACGAACAGCGGTACCACTTCGGTGCCCTGATGACGACCATCATCTACGCGGTCTATGCCGTCGGAGTGCTTGTCGCCTTGGTGCTGGTCGGCAGCGCATCTGATGCCGTGGGCCGTCGCCCGCTGCTGTTGGCGGGCCTTGCCGCATCTGTGCTCTCGGCACTGTTGTTCGTCACGAATGCTGGGTTGGTAGTACTAATTGTCGGCCGGGTTCTCTCGGGAATCGCGGCTGGCATCTTCACCGGTACGGCCACGGTCGCCTTGGTCGAGTTGGCGCTTCCCGAGCGACGCGGCCAGGTCAGTACGGTCGCCACCGCGGTGAACATGTTCGGTCTTGGCTGCGGCCCGCTGCTGGCGGGGCTGATGGCAGCATGGCTGCCGGCGCCGCTGCTACTGCCATACCTGGCCAATCTCGTACTGCTGCTGCCCGCAATCGCCGCGACGTGGTTTCTGCCGGAGACAGTGCGCGACCGAAGCCGCGGGTGGCCACGTCCGCAACGTCCCCGTGTACCCGCTGAGGCGCGCGCAGTGTTCATCCCGGCGGCGGCGGTGGCATTCGCCGCCTTCGGCGCGTTCGGGCTGGTGGCCGCGATCGGGCCGACGTTCCTGCGCAACCTGCTCCATCTGCCCAGCCCAGCTCTGGCGGGCGTGATCGTGTTCGCCATGTTCGCGGGGTCCGCACTGGGACAGATTGCGCTCACCCGCCTGGCGGGACGAACGGCACTCCCGGTCGGATGCGGCGTACTCATCCTCGGACTGGCCGGGATCGGCGTCGCTCTGGCCGCCGAATCGCTCACTCTTGTGACCGTCGGCACCATCGTGGTCGGACTCGGTCAGGGCCTCACCTTCAGTTCCGGCATCGCCGCGATCACCGCAGCAAGCCCATCCGACCGGCGCGCAGAGACGATCTCGACCTTCTTCATCGTCGCCTACGTCGCGATCTCGATCCCGGCGGTCCTCGTCGGCGTCGCATCCACGATCTGGAATCTGCAGATCGCCGGCATCGTATTCACGATCGTGATGGGCGCCCTCACGGCCGCCGCACTCATTGCTGTGCTGATCATCGGCCGCGGGCAACGGCAGAAGCTCACCCCCTTGTGCTGACCGCAGCGGACAGCACAAGGGTGGCCCGCGACTCTGCGTCGAGGCAGAAGTATGGCGGCCGGATGGCTGCGCCAGGCCTACGCTCACTTGGCCGGTGGCGGCCGCCGGTGCGGATCTGGCCGCTCGGCTTCAGTCCGCGCGTTCGGCAGTCAGCCGCAACTGACCGAAGTGCAAATCGCTGGTCGAACCGCAGACGCGCGCATACCGCTCGACCACCTCGCGCACGAACAGCTCGCGACGGTCTTGCGGCAGTCGATCGGTCCACACGCGTGACCCTGCCGCAAGCCATCGCCCGAAGTGCTCGGCAGACCCGAACGTAAAGACCTCGTCCCACGTGGCGGTTTTCACGCGTCGGTAGCCACTGGACTCTGCAACCCGCTGCAACTCGACGGCGGTCGGATGCACGTACGGCCGCTGGAAGCCGTCGCCGAAGTAGGGCCGCCAGTCGGCGCTCTCAGTCAGATAGGTGCTGACATCCTCGACCGAGTCGACCTCGGTGGCCCCGACCAACTGGCAGACCAACATCGAATTCGGTGCCTGGGCTGCGAACAACCGGGCGAACGCGGCATCGACGTCGAGTACCCAGTGCAGCGTGTTCAACGACACGATGAGGTCAAATCGCTCGTCGAACGCCATGGTGGCGGCATCCGCTTCGGCAAAGCGCAGATGCCCGGTCGACCGCTGTGCTGCTCGGGCGATCATGGCCGGGGCGGCGTCAACGCCCAGGACGTCCACCCGCGACCGCTGTGCGAGTTGCTCGGTCAGGAACCCGTCGCCACAGCCGACATCGAGGATGCTCCGAGGCCGCTCCAGATCGAGCGAGTCGAGGAACGCGGCGCCGATGCCGCGCTGCAACGCGGAGATCCGCTCATACTCGAACCCATCCCAGATGGATGAGGGCTCCATCGGCGAAGTGGTCATCGGACGCCTCCAAACTGTCACCTGTGCCGTCCGACCCACCGGCAGTAGTTCGGAAACGTCGATGACTCGTCCGGATTATCTGCCCCTGCGACTTGAGCGTCAAGCCGCTTGTCAGTCGGCGGCCTCCGGAGGCCAGGGAGTGCGGCAATCTACTCCGGGTTTCCACCGCCGCAGGAACGATCTTTCCCACCGTTGCCGTGGCTGCCATCTGTCACACCCGTGTCGATGATCTGAACGTTGTTCAGAACCTAGGTGGTGCCATCGAGTTGGCCGTGAACTTGCCGGTAAACGGCCCGATGTTCGGGGACCGCATTGGGGTGGAAAGCGCGTATCGGCTGATCGTTGGGGATTTAGCGGAGCTGGTCCAGGCATTGCCCAAGGTCTGGTTCTGGCTCTCGAGCCGGTAACCAATTCAACGATCCCCGCGAGGCCAACGTACCGAACCGGTCGAGGTTTGCTACGCTGCCAGCCCGTCATCGGGCAGCAGTGCCGCGATGAGGGTGTCGCCTATCCACTGCTCGTATTGATCCAGGGTGTATTCGGCTCCTCGGACCAACACGTCGTAGCTTTCCGGGCTGACGATCACCATGATGGTGTCCAAGGCTGTGTCCCGGTCCAGGCTCGGTCGCATTCGGCCCGAGCTCAGCACCCCGGCCATCAGGCCGTCGGCCATCGAGTGTCGACGGAGTCGGGCGAGAGCGGCCCAGTCATCGGCGATTTCGCTGTCGATTGCGGCCGCATCACGGTAGAGCTGCCAGGCCAGCGCGGCCCGTTCGGCCGCGTGGCGAAATATCCTGGCGGCGGCGCGCAGTTCCACGGCCGGGTCGTCGGGATGGCGGTTCATTTCCGAGGCGAGCATTTCACGGAGTTGGGCGGCCCACCTCGCGCTGTCGATCGTGGTGGGCGAACCGCTGAGTGAATACACCAGAAACCCGCGCAGCAACTCCCGCTTGCTGCCCCAACTCAGGTAGAGCGTCTGCAACGACACTCCGGCCCGGGCGGCGATAGAATTGACGGTGGCGCGCGAGTAGCCCTTCTCGGCGAACAACTCCGCGGCTGCGACGAGCAGTCGTCGCGTAGTCTCCGCGCGACTCGCCGCGCCAGCCTCACGCTGCCGGACGGTGTTGCGTGGCCGACGCACCGGCTCGGCACCGCCAGCAGACTCCGCAGTGGACGGACTTGATTTGGCTTTAGGCATGTTTCCTACTTTAGCATTAGAGTGCCACTCTAATCAGTTAGGGTTGCACTGTTAAGAAGTTTAGGCATGGCGTTTCGTACCCGCTCCGACATCGCCAGCACTATCGCAAGGGTCAATAGTAAGCGGAGTTCAGCTCCGGCTGGCGGCGCTTGCGCACGATAGACATCCGGCCGCGGCTGCCGCCGCGAGCGAGGATCACTGCGCCATCGAGGGGATTCCTCAGAGTCTTTTGGTGCCCTTCGGCCTTGCAGACGGGCCCCAGACCAGCAGCTGAACCCCGAGATGAATGCGAGCCAACCGACGCGGAGAAATTGCGGCCCTGGATAAGTGGTGACGGCAGGCCGTAGCTCATCTGATGCCTAGCCGGTGCCGGACGCTGTGCCTCGGTGCCAATGACGAACTGCCCGCTGACTGTGCATTCGGGAACATTGCTGCGGGCCAAGTCTGGGTCTGACCAGCAAGAATCTGAGAATCTCGCCATCGCAGCGGTATCAGCAGTTCAGCAGTTTGGAAGCGTGTTCCGGGCGAGCTCCCCCGGCCGTTAACGAGTAAACCCCGTCCCGCATCTGCTAGTCCGGTGTGAGCGGAACGCGCCCTAGCGAGCCGTGCGCTTTGGCCGCTTCCAATGGGGCAATAGCCTAACTATGCTTTGGGTGGCTAGGGAACTCTTCCGAGGTGCGATTTCACCTAAACCGCCCGTGGGCTGATGGCTCCTGCCGCGTCGAGCGTGGAGGATGCCATGAACCTGGTTGTCGGATACGACGAACACCCTGCGAGTCGAGTAGCGCTCAAATTCGCCGCGCGGTTGGCCGCTCAGTTTGATGCTGAGCTAAATATTGTGCACGTGCTCACCCTCGATGACTACCCGATCGATCCCGATGGTCGGGACTGGGAGGAGCGCGCGGACCGGGAGGTCGTTATCGAGCGCGAAGCTGCGGAGCGGATCTTGCAGGCTCACGACGTGAAGGGGTGGACATACGACGTGGTCAGCGGCGACCCGGTGCGCCGGTTGGTGGATGCGTGTGAGAAACATGATGCGCTGATGATCATTGTGGGCAAGCCCGAGCACGGATTTGGAGCGATGCTTAATCATTTGGCGACCGGCTCGATTTCGCGCGGGCTTCTGCACACCGGTCATCGTCCGGTCGTGATCGTGCCTGAGAACGGTATCGTGCGCGAAGGCCGAGCGGGCAAAGGATCGAGAAGGCACCATGACTAACGCTGGACACCCCCCGGCAAATCTGGTCTACCTCGTGAGGCACGGCCAGACGGCACTGAATGCCGAAGCCCGGTTACGTGGGCTGAGCGATCCACCGCTCGATGATGTCGGCCTGGCCGAGGTTGACCGACTCGGTTCGGCACTCGCGTCGAAGAAACCAGCACTAGTCATCTCAAGTCCGTTACAACGCGCGATTACGACAGCCGAGGCGATCGCTAGGGCGGCGGGCGTGCAGACCATTAGCGATCAGCGGCTTAACGATCGCGATTATGGGCGGCACACCGGTGCGGTGATAGCGGATGTAGTGCGTGAGTTCGGAAGTATCGACGCGGCGCCAGGGGTCGAGTCAATGGCCGCGGTGGCGACGCGTATTGCCAACGCGTTCGCGCAGTTGCTGACGGAGTACGGGCCTGGACCACTGGTATTGGTCTCCCACGATGCGACGAATAAGGCGCTTCTGGCATCGATCGATTCAACGTTGGTTGACGTGGGCCAGCGGACGGCGTGCTGGAACGAATTGCGGCTGGTCGAAGGCCAATGGCAGGTCGCTTCATTTGACCAGAAGCCAGGAGCAGACTAGTGCTGATCTCGCAGCAGCCTGAGAGCGGGGAGCCCGAAGCCACGGTGTACTCTCGACGGGTTGCGTTCCTCAGGATCCCACGGGTTCACTGGTGAGGGCCGCGTCCGCGCCTGTAGCTCAGTCGGTTAGAGCGCATCCCTGATAAGGATGAGGTCGGAAGTTCGATTCTTCCCAGGCGCACGCAACGACGTTTCACAAGGAGTGGGTTATGAAGAAGTTGTTTCTCCTCGCCGCCGCTATCGGTGGCGTAGTGTTCGTGCGCAAGCAACAAGCGGCCAAGGCCGAAGCTGACTTGTGGCATGAGGCGACAACGGTGAAACCCGCCGCGAACTGACGCACAATTTCATAAGGGGCCATAGCTCAATTGGTAGAGCGCCTGCTTTGCAAGCAGGAGGTCCGGGGTTCGATTCCCCGTGGCTCCACGTCATGTTGAGACAGTTAAAACCCGGGTTCGGAGCATCTCTGATCCCGGGTTTTTACTTGTCTACCCGGTGGTACGCCGGCTGCCGCCGTGCCAGTCCTCCTGGATACCCGTCTTGCTGGGCTCGACTCCGAAACTGGCCAGCTGGGGGCGTTCGCGCAGGCTGCGTTTGAGCTCCGCGAAGCCACCAAAGCTAGCCAGCCCGATGACGTTCTCCCACAGTGGCACAGCCTCCTCGGCGCTGGGCACGCGACTGATCACCGGACCGAAGAACGCGACCCCAGTCGGTGGCTGAAACTGCATGATCGGGGTGCCGACGTCTTTACCGGTCAAACTCAGGGCGTAGTCGGATTCGGTTTGTAGTTCGGCATCCCACGACGGGTCATCCAGTGCCTCGAGCAGGTCATTGGGGAGCCCTAGTTCTTGGTGGATCGGGCCGAGAAACTCCGACGTGCCGCGGTACGCACCGTGCGTAAGATCCTTCGTCGCCGCCGGCGTGTCGAAGATGGCGGCGCCGACTGCGGCGTACCAAGGTCCGATCGCAGCCCGGCCGTGCTCAGAGCGTAATTTTGTCGCGACTCGCAGCAAACGCAGCCCTGCGGTGTGTCCCGCGTCGTAGCCCACGGGAAAATGCGCGTCGTAATCGAGGTGCGCATTGATCAGCCGTAGCGAGATGAACCGCCAGTCCACGGTGTAGTTACGCTGCTCGGCGACCATCCGAACCCATTTGCTGGTCATCCACGCGAACGGGCAGACCGGATCAAGATAGAAATCCAGATCGGCCTGGACCTCGTTGTGCTTGTCCGGCGTATCTAAAGGCATACAG